>JARGFH010000014.1 GCA_029210695.1 Acidimicrobiia bacterium | reverse complement strand
AAACAACCCGCCCCGGACCCGACCATGAATTGGGTTAGGAACCCGGCGACCTATATCAAAGAGTCAGATACACCTCACTCCGGGACGATCAACGCCGCCCAAATGCTCGCCGAATGGGGCGACGTCCGCCAAGCCTACCCAGACGCAGAATCGGTCGCCGCACAAGCAGGCGTGTCTCCCATCACCCGACAATCCGGCAAATACAGAAACGTGCTGTTCCGACGGGCGTGCAACAAATGGTTCCGACAGGCCATCACCACCTACGCCAACAACAGCCGCCACGGCAACCAATGGGCCAACGACGTCTACCGGCAGGCACGAGCAAGAGGCTGTGACCACCCCCACGCCATCCGCGTCCTGGCCCGAGCCTGGATCCGGGTCATCTGGAGATGCTGGACCGACCACACCCCCTACAACCCCGACCGGCACGGCAACCTCCAATCCCTAACCGGCTAGAACCAACAACCCACCCGCTGACGGGCCGCGCCGCGGCCCCACTCCCACGCGCCCTGACAACACCAACCAAACCACCCAGGGCTTGACACAGGAAGTGTTGCACGTGCGTGTGGTGTTGGAGGGTGGTGAGCGCGAATCGCGATCTGGGTGCGGTGCGCTTTCGTCGACGTTCGTAGTGCTGGAGGCGATTGCTCTCCGGAGCGTGGGGGCGGTTCAGTGCCTGGGGACTGCAAGCATTCGGATTCCGCTGCTGTCGTCATCGTTTGTGTTGCGTTGCAGTGGCGGTCACGCTCCAGCCGACGTGTGGGATGGCCACCTCCACGGCGCCACTCCATCGGATTCAGTGTCGGCATGGTCGGTTCTGGTCGTCTCATGAGCGGCATCCAACCCGACGACCCTGTCACCGGGCTGTCATACGGCAAGCCGGGGACCTTTCTACCCCTGTGTTGTTCTCGTTGTAGGCACGAGGCCACTTCGAGCGGCGGATCGGCAGCCCGGCCATGTCGAGATCACACTCGGAGCCGTCGACCACCCTTTCCGCAGAATGTCCGCAACCCTGTCAGGGACCCTGTCAACGCCCGGAATCATTGGCTCTATCGAGGCTCCCACCGGAGGCACCCGAACCACGGGGCGAGTCTCTGAATCTGCAATGTGCAACTCCAATGGCAACGAATTGACATCCGTCTGACAGGGTGCCCCGGCATGATTTCGCGATGGAACACGACGAGCGCCTTGTCGACGTCCGCGAGCTCGCCGCCTACCTCGAGGTGCCGGTCAAGACGCTCTATGCCTGGCGCTACCGGAGGGAGGGACCGCCGGCGTTTCGGGTGGGTCGGCACCTCCGCTACCGGTGGCGTGACGTGCAACAGTGGATCCAGGAACGCATCGAGCCTAAACCGCATGAGTTTGTGTCGTCCCGACGACGTAGTGTCAGCGGGAGAGGATGACGGAGACACGAGGGAGGGCGTCATGGCCCGGACGACAATCGACCGACGCGAAAACGGGAGGTACCGGGCGCGGTATCAGGCTCCCGATCGGAGGTGGCGCTCTCGGACGTTCGATCGTCGGATCGACGCCCAACGCTGGTTGAACAACGAACTGGTCAAGCTCGACCGAGGGGAATGGGTGGACCCCCGGGCGGGGCGAGTGCTATTCGAGTCGGTCGCCGAGCGGTGGTTGGCGGGGCGCGTGGCGCTCCGGAAGTCCACCCAAGCTCGAGATCGGTCCTATCTCCACTCGCTCGTGCTCCCCCACCTCGGTGACAAGCCGGTCGGGAGCGTGCAGCCGTCTGATCTCGAGGCGTGGGTCGCCGATCTGATGGCGGAGGGCAAGGCGCCGGCCACCGTCCAGAAGGCATGGCAGATCGCCTCCGGCGTGTTCCGGTTGGCGGTGCGAGATCGATTGATCGCCCTCTCCCCCGCCCGCGATGTCCGGCTCCCCAAGATCGAGCGGAGCGAACCTGTTGCCTTCACGGTCGAGGAGGTGATGCGTCTCGCCGATGCGATCGACCCTCGCTATAGGGCACTCGTGCTCGTCGGCGCCTTTGGTGGGCTTCGGATCGGCGAGCTCGCTGGTCTTCAACTCGGCGACTTCGATCCTCTCAGGAGTCTGATCCGCGTTCGCCGAACGGCGTCCGACGTGCGGGGCGAGGTGATCGTCGGTCCACCCAAGACGACGAAGAGCATAAGAACCGTCGTGCTCCCCCGGTCGATAACCGAGCAACTCATCGAGCACATCGCCCGGCTCGATGAGACCGGACCGGAAGCCTGGATATTCCCGGCACCGGAAGGTGGCCCCATCCGGAGAACGGCGTGGATGCGTCGTGTGTGGAAGCGCGCCCTCGCCGGTGCCGGCCTGGACCAGGACCTGGGAACTCACACGCTGCGCCGATCCCAGGTAGCGCTCCTCATCGCCCAGGGCGAACACCCGAAGGTGATCGCCGACCGGCTAGGCCACACCTCGGTACGCACAGTTCTGGACGTGTACGGCCATCTCTACGAAGGCGCCGACGAGGCCGCAGCAGAGCGCCTTGAGGCCCAGCTGGCTTCACGCACGCTAAGCAGGGATGCACGTAGCACCGTGCTCCGTCTTGGCAACTGAGTCTGCCAAGCCTCGCGACCACTGCGCCGAGGTGGTGTTGCGGAGGCGGCTGGCTCAAGAGCCGCGAGTGGAACGGGAGCCGTTCTGCCTGGTCAATTCTCGCCGCAGATGGGATCAGCCCCGGTCAGGAAGCGGAAAGCGATCCTCAGGCTTGCTGGGTCGCTGGGCTCGATCGTGACCACGCGAAGTTCTGTGTCGTACAAACCCCATGCCATGATCTCGGCGGCGTGCTCAATGCCTCGGTGATACCACGGTGCGGGTTCGCTCCAGTGCTCGAGACCGCGCAACGCCAGGAAGGACGAGATGTCTTCGCCTGAGAGGTGCTGCAGGGTCCATGCGTGGCCTAGTTCATGGAGCAGCGTCCTGCGCTTGACGAGGTTCATGTCTTCGGTGCAGAGGTGAACCTCGCCGCCAGCGTCGGAGCCTTTGAAGAGCCCGACGTTGCCGTCGCACGAGTCGCGGCTCTCGTGCACGAAGAGTGTGACGTCGGGCAGTGTCAGGCCGGCGGCTTCGAATCTCGTCCGCGCCCACGTCATCAGCGCAGCGGCTTCTGGGTCGACGGGGCTATGAACCGGCTCCTTGGGTACTGTCTCGAACTCCAGTGCGGATGCGTGGCTAGCTTCGGTCAGGTATGGCGTGAGTGTCAGTGCAAGCGCTGGATCGGTGACTTTCGATGCGGCCGGTTGCGCCCCAACCGGGGTGAGGAGAGCCGCTGTGATGAGGAAGGCGATGATTCTCTTCATGCCTCCACCGTGCGGTGGAGGCATCTGGCCGCTATCTGGCGGCTATCTGGCCCGAATCGTAAAGCGAGTGGGCGGTGTCAGCCCGAAACGGCGAGGAAGGGGGTCAGTTCGGATATCGCAAGGTGGGCGGCGGTCTCGACCGACAGCCTCGCGCCCTTCTCCCAGGCGCTCTCGAGCTCGTTTGGTTTGAGGCGCTTCCTGAGACGGGCAACGTCGGCGTCATACCGGGACCGGTCCCAGGCCGGCATTCGTGCGCCGACCCGTCGCCGACCAGCCTCCGCTGCACCGAAGAGCGTCGCAGCGAGGGCCGGGGCGAACGCTTCGGCGCAGAGGCCGGCGACCGACTCGAGTAGCCATGCAGCGTGACCCGACTTGTCGGGGTCGGCCCACGGCGAGCGGATGCAGAACCGGATCGCTGAGGTCATGTGGTCGAGCGCATCTCGGTGGCGACCGCATGCCCTCAGCGCCCAGCCCAGCAGACAGCGAAGCGTGTTGGCGAAGAACGTTCCAGGTGCGCACTCGTCCTCAATGGCCAGGGCCAGCAACAAGTGGTTCACGGCAGCGTCGGGCTTGCCCTCTTCCATTGCGATCTCTGCTGATTCCACGAGTAGGCGCGGTCTGCGAGCGTCGTCCGGCCGATCAGTGATGACCGCCAATCCCCGCTCAACGGTGGCGCGCGCGGTTGCGAGGTCGCCAGCGTTCCGAGCGGTCATCGCAAGATCCCCCAACGCTTCTAGGACTCCATCGTCATCCTCGGCCTGCTCGAAGAGCGCACGTGCGCTCTCGAGGTGGGTCGACGCTTGGTCGAAGTCGCCGGCTACCAATTCTCTGAAGCCGCGTTCGTTGTACGCCCGGGCCTCTCCCAGGACGTCATCAGCCCGGCGATAGCAGTCCACAGCACGCATCCACACTCCATCGAATCGCGGTTCCCACGGGCTGTGGAGGCCCGGCCACATCGTCGTTCCGACGAGCGCAGCGGCAGCAAGGGACCACTCCCCGGCCGACTCGGCCAGGGGGTAGGCCCGCCTCCAAAGGTCTTGGGCTTTCTGCGGCTGCATCATCACCGCTTCAGCTTCAGCCCATCCGTTCAAGAAGCGGGCAACGAGACGGACGTCGCCCCCGAGGCAGTCTTCGCCGATGGCGCGGCATATGGCAATCGCATCTCCGTATGAACGTCTCGCGCGCCAGTACTCACCAAGGGCCCCGGCCACACCGATCGCACGGCAGGCGTCTCCGGAAGCGAGTAGGCGGTCAATGACGGCTCTCACGTCGAACCTGACCGAATCGAGCCGCTGGTGGAGCTCCTCTCGAAGTTCTCGATCGGCGCGAGCTCCCCAAGCTTGCTCCGCGAGACGAGCGACATATCTGGTGTGTGCTGATTCTGCGGCGGATGTCTCGCCGCGCTGCTTGACTTTCTCGAGGGCGAAGTCGCGGACCGAATCGAGCAAGCGGAAGCGACGCTTCCCACCCTCGGCTGGTTCGGCCACCAGCAGGGAGTGGTCGACCAGTTGTGAGACCAGGCTGTACCGAGACGCCGGCGTGTCCCCGGCAGCACCTATCAACGCAGTCCCTGCTTCCAGATCGAACGCTCCAACGAAGACCGATAGCCAACAGAGCGCCGTCGCCTCGTCGGCTTCGAGGAGGTCATAACTCCACTCGAGGGCGCTCCACAGCGTCCCCTTGCCTGATGGATCAGCGGGTGATCCGTTGAGAAGCTCGAAACGTTCGCCGAGATGACTGAGGAGATCGGCAGGACCAATCGACCGGGCGCGAGTGGCTGCCAACTCCAGCGCCAAAGGCAAGCCATCGAGTCGTTGGCAGAGTTCGGCGATCTGAGCCGCCGATGCCCGCGTCTTGGTGAAGCGGGCGCCGGCATCCGAGGCGCGTTCCATGAACAAGGCGCCCGACTCTGTGGCCAGCAGGCGCCGCCAACCGTCGTCTCCCAAGTCGACCGGATCAATCACGTGCAGGGGTGTTACCTCGAAGATCACCTCGGCCGCCTCGTTAAGTGGTCGACGACTGGTGGCGAGGATCCGCGTCCCGGACGAAGCGGCCAGCAAGGCCCCAGCCACGTCGCGAACGAGATCGACGACGTGCTCACAGTTATCCAGGACCAACAGTCTGGGTCGCCGACGAAGCGATTCGAGAACCGAGACCTCCGTCATGGGTGTTGCATCCCCGCCTGCTTGGGCGGCCGGACGTGAGAGCTCCAGCGCGTCAGCGATAGCTTGGATGAGGTCATCTCTGCTGCGGATAGGTACGAGGTCGATCCACGTCGCAACATGCCGTTCTCCGTGCGTCATGCGCCTTGCAGCTTGGATACCCAAGCGAGTCTTCCCTACTCCCGGCGAGCCCACCAGGGTGACGAGACGTCGTTCTCCGAGCAGCCGTTGAAGCTGAGTGAGTTCACTGTCCCGTCCGATGAACGACGTCAACGGCTCCGGGAGGTTGGACCCCGGCCGGCCTGTCCCGAGTGGCGCAGCCAGCTCGGTGTCGTGCAAGAGCACCCGTTCCTCGATCGCCGCGAGCTCCGGAGATGGCTCGATACCCAACTCCTCACCAAACAACCTGCGGGCGTCACGGAACGCCGCCAGGGCATCGGCCTGACGCCCCGACCGATATAGCGCCACCATCAACTGCCCGCGAAGGCGCTCACGCCACGGATGCTTGCCCGCAAGCTGCTCCAACTCCGGGACCAGATCCGTTGCAGCACCGCACGCCAATCTGGCAGCGACCCGGTCCTCAACCGCCAATAACCGGCGTTCCTCCAACCTCAGGCGCACATCGTGGGCGAACTCGCAGTCGGCAACGTCCGCGAGTGCCTCCCCCCGCCACAATCCGAGTGCGTCCTCGAGGAGCTCCGCAGCGCGTTCAGGCTCGTCCTCCACCATCGCACGCCCCGCAACCGCCAGTCGCTCAAACTCGACGGCGTCAATCGATGCTTGCTCCTGATCGAGGTAGTACCCCGGCGCCCTGGTGCGGACATAGCCGCCCTCGGACCGTCGCGGCCGGTCGGGCTCGAGCGCGTCCCGAAGCTGCCACACGTGATAGCGCAGCGCATTTGCAGGATTGGCCGGCTGGGCGTCACCCCAGAGATCCTCAACGAGGCGATCCACTGATACCACCTTGCCCGGCTCGAGAAGCAGCCGAACCAGTAACGCCCGTTGAAGTGGCGACGTAATCGAGACCTCAACAGAATCGGCCAGTACCAGCAGCGGTCCGAGTATCGAGAACTCGATCATGCCACCGTCCATGTGACGGAGCACGAGAGGCCGTCCACGAGGCGCATCCGGACGTCGTCACGATGCGGTCGCGGCGGCCAGAGTTGAGGAGTAGCTCGAGACAAAACGCGTCCCATGCGCGTCCTAGCGGAGCCACCGTTGGATTTCGCGCTCTCAGAAACGCCAGAAACCGTTGCGGCGCAACGGTTTCCGAGTGGGCGCTACTGGGATCGAACCAGTGGCCTCTGCCGTGTGAAGGCAGAACAAGGGTCTTGGCAGCACAGGCGATTTGGGCGAAAACCCCCACATGGCAAGGGATTTCGTCTGTTGTCACCTCTCGTAGTCTTTGGTCGTTTTCGGTCCTCTGACGGACACTTGACGGACAGTCCACGGACAGCGCGATGGAGCAATGCTCACCACACGTCAGGCCCGAGCCCCGTCGCCGCCAGCCCCTTGGCAAGTAAGGCGGGCCAAGCGCCGGAAGTACGACACGCAACGATAGGCATCGACCAAGCGGAGCGACGGGCGAAAGCCTGGTTCAGTCTTGAGGGGAAGGGAGACATAGGAACGAAAAACCGGAATCCTGCGCGCCACGGTCGCCGACCCCTGCGAACGGGGTTACACCCGACCCGTCACACCCGACCCGTACTCTGGTGCCCAATGCTCGAACCGCCGAACTCCCCCAAGCGACAGACCGAGGCGCAATGCCTCCGAGGGATCGCTTGTTCGCAATCGCCGCCCAGGAGGTGCATCCATGCTCTCAGTTGATGACATCCCCGACGAGTTCCGCGGTCACCGCATCGAGGAAGGACCTCGGACTCACCGGTTCGCAGCAGGGCTTCTGGCGAATCTGTCTGCGAAGCACGGGTACTCCGGGACTCAGGCGGGACACCGGATCGTTCAGGCGGGCTTTCACCTTCGCTACTCGGGGGTGGGAGCCCGCATGTACGACCAGGCACCCTCGCTGAGCGTCGCGTTCGAGGACGACGCTCAGTTCGTGTATCTCAGTGGGTTCCAGCTCACGGTCGTGTCTGCAGCCGCCTCAATCGACCTCTGTGCAGCTGCATTGGCAGCACTTGCAGGACGGACGCAACGAGAGCCTGACCTCCGCGAGGTAGCAACCACACGAGCGGTGCTCGACTCATTGACGCCCGCTCAGCAGCGGTGGGTTGTCGAGACGCATGGGTCGGCACACGTCGATCGACTCATCGATGTTCGCAACGCTCTCGTCCACCGCCACGTGCCGCTGAGTGTGATGATCGGTGAATCAGCCGCATACACCGTTCGTGTTGGTGGAAGGGAGGAAGCCGTCGATCCGAGCCACGCTCGACACCTCGCGGTCGACCGATTCGTGGCGCTCGGCCTTCTCATACTCGACGAGTTGGCCAGCGACTGAGCCAGCAGGCGGGATCAAGACTGACACGACACACGTCTCAGAGGCTCGTTCGTGCTGTGGCAGCTCTTCAACGACGGATACGCTTGACTCGATATGACATGGACGACGAGCCTCGGATTAGCAGGGGAGGCAGGCCGTGAACCAAACGTTCGAAGATGGCGAGATGCCGCAGCCCCCTTCAGATCTGACCGCGTATGAGAACTGGCGTGCCTTTCGTGCGAGCGAACCAGTTCACGGCGTTGAGGAGTACACGCTTTACACGGACGCTCACGTGACCGGCGAGATCCTCGGAGGACTCGGGCCGTTTTCGCTGCTCAATACAGTGCCAATCCAACCTCATAGACCCGGGGACCCTCTTCCAGCGGTCGTGCTTCGCGTCAGCTGGCACCATTCGCCGAGCGACCGGTGCCTGTCAACCTTTTTGAGACGGATTGGTTGGGGTTTCATTGTGTCGTTGTGTTGTCCTCGCTGTCGGGTGGCGGGTTGATCCAGGCCGCGGTGGGTAGGGCCGGTGGTTGGGGTGGTTTCCGGACGAATCGTTCGGGGTGGGCGGCGTAGGCGGCGTTGAGGACCTGGGCTCGTTGTTGCTGTATGGCTTCGGCCCGGCCGTAGTGGACGTCGGCGGGGGTGTGGAACCCGATACCGGAGTGGCGGTGCTGGTTGTTGTACCAGCCGAAGAACCAGTTGCAGTAGCTGCGGGCGTCTTGGATGCTGCCGAAGCGTTCGGGGAACTCGGGCCGATATTTGAGGGTACGGAACTGGCTCTCCGAGTACGGGTTGTCGTTGCTGACATGCGGCCGGGAATGGCTCTTGGTGACTCCGAGGTCGGCGAGTAGATGCGCTACGGGTTTGGCGACCATTGGTGAACCGCGGTCGGCGTGGATGGTGAGCCGGTCACGTTCGATGTGTTGTTTGGCGGTGGTCTCGGCGAGTAGCTGCTCGGCCAGCCGGCCGTTCTCTTTGTCGGCGAGCATCCACCCGGGCACATACCGCGAGTAGATATCGATGATCACATACAGGTAGTAGTAGCTCCACTTGTGGGGGCCGAGCAGTTTGGTGATATCCCAACTCCACACGTCGTTGGGTGCCACAGCGATCAGTTCAGGTTTCTTGTGGGCAGGGTGGGTGGCGTGGCGGCGCCGGTCACCCACCTCTCCTTCGGCCCGCAGAATCCGGTACATGGTCGATACCGACGCCAGATAGGTTGCTTCGTCGAGCAGCTTGGCGAACACCGTTGCGGGTGCCTCATCGACATGGTCGGGTTCATGCAACACCCGCAGTATCTCTTTGCGTTCCACCTCCGAAAGGGCCCGCGGTTGGAGCTGCGGGACCCGCTCGGGTTTCGGCGGTGGCGGGCTCTGCCGGTGCCGGCGGTAATGGGTCGAACGGGGCCGACCCGTCGCCAGACACGCCCCGGTGACCCCCACCACCGGCGCCAACTCGTCGATCGCCTCATCGATCATTGCTTCTCGCCCCTCGTCTCGGTGGCGCTGCCGGTGGCGAGCTGCTCCAACAACGCCGAGAGTTTCCCCTGCACCTCGATCACCCTGCGAGCCTTATCCAAATCCGTTTCGAGACGCCGGTTCTCCCGGACCAGCCGGACGTTCTCCCGCTCCAACGGATCAGCCGGTGGGCGACCCGACGACTTCGACAACGCCTCGAGAGCTCCCCGGTCACGTTGTTTCCGCCACTCCGAAATCAGCGACGAGTACAGGCCCTCCCGTCGCAACAACGCCCCCTTGTCACCCTTCGACAGGTCCTCATACTCGGCAAGGATCCGGGCCTTGTACTTCGCCGAATAGCTCCGCGGCGGCCGGGCCCGCACCGGAACCTCAGGATCAGGATCGGTATGTGATGATTCCATGACGCCAGCATCGCCGCGTCGCTGCTCAGACTGCAACATTTCCGTGTTCATCGGGAACATCCCTCCCCGCCCTCAAAGCACAATATTTCCGTCTATCAACCCGCCTCACCCCAGGTTGACACAGAGGGGTGGGACGCCACGCGCTTTCGACGCAGACGGTGATCCCATGGGCCGACCGCGTTCCCACAAACACGTTCAGCCCTATATACCGCCCGCGTCTCACCGACCTGCTGTGCCCTCGGCTCTGGGTACCCATCAGCTCAATGATGTTGCGGACCTGCTCGGCTCGTATCCGGACCTCGATCTGTCGACGGCGGTCGCGCTGATCCGATCGGCACGGGCGTATCAAGCAGGCCTATGGGTTGCCGAAGACGACCCCGAGTACGCATGGCTCAAGTTCGTGTCAGCTGTCGAGACTGCCGCTGATCATTGGTGGCAGGGGCAGGCCGACCCGGCGGAGCATCTGGAAGCTTGGGACCAAGGCCTCTTCGAGCGCCTCCAGCAAGCTGGCGGCGCTGAATTGGTTGACTACGCGGCTGAGAAGCTTGTCCAGGTCACTCGATCGACAAGGAAGTTCCTCGATTTCCTTGATGCTTTCAAACCCCCTCCGCCGGAGAGCCGACCAGAACCGGCGATGCAGGTCGATTGGAGCAAACTGCGACATGGTCTGAGCCAGATCTACGGATACCGCAGCAAGAGTCTGCACGGCGGAAAGGCGTTTCCTGGCCCGCTGCTTGACGGTCCGATCAGATATCCGAACACCGAGGAACGACCTTTGGGTCTCGCCGCAGCTGTCGGTCAGAGCGTCTGGAAGGCTGAAGACCTCCCGATGTATCTCCACATCTTTGAGCACATAGCTCGCCGCGCCCTCCTCACCTGGTGGGCGGCGAGTTCAGAATCCCGGTGACATTGATGCAAAGGGTCGACTAAGAGAGCTGACCAATCGGACCCGCCAGTGGGGGCGGCCTGCCTTGCCGCGTAGGTTGCTCACTCGTCGTTCAAGGCGGACATGCCGGGCAATGGTCCGTAACGAACCGGTGTGCGGATAATGCTGCCGGGCGAATCTTCCCACGGCGCCCGTTCCAGCCGCCGCTCGTCAGGCAGATCACTCGCGTACTCCTCAGCCATATCCACGAGTGCATCGACCAGTGTGAACACTTTCACCGCATGGTGGATGCGGATGATCCCTGCGACATTGCCATGAAGGAACCCGTGGCGGTTGGTGTTGGCAGCTTGGATCGGCTCGTCGACGATGTCTCGATCCGCAGCGTTCAGAACGATCTGTGCGGCGCTTACCGATTCCACCGGCCACGGTAGGCTAGGCCCGAATCGCTTGGCCTTGTATTTATCCCAGATCGGAAGAACGACTTGGTCCGGCTGCCGAGTACGATGCCCCTCTAGGTCGCGCCATAGTCCTTCTGCGACCACGAGCCACGTAAATGCCGCAGTCGCAGCACTGCGGGCGGGCATCCATTGTGATAACCGGGTCGATTACTGGTTACTGTCGCGAGCAAGACGGTAAATGTCAACGATGTAATTCGATGGCTCCGTAACAACGACGTCGCCGAGGCGGCGCTAATCGACGACCCAGAACCCAACGTGCTCCTCGACCCGCTCCGTACCACGCCGCCGCTGCCATTCCAGTGCAGCCGCCAGCGATGCCGAACCACCATTGCGTACTGGGCACTGACGTCACACGGCGCTCGGATCGCCCCAGGCCCGCGGCGGCGCGCCTCCCGCGACGGGATCGCCGGTACTCATGCCGACGTCGAAGGCAGAACCGTCCTCGTGGGTGGTGCTGCAGACCTGATGTTCCCTGACTTCGACCACGAGGGCAGATTCGAAGTCGCCGTCGAATGGGCACTCGACGACCGGCAAGGGCAGATCAACCTCGTCAGCAGCTCGACTTTGGCGTCGCCGTGGCAGCGCAGGTCGTTCACCTGCAACGCCAACTACACCCGTCCGTGAGTCGGGAGAACCGTGGCATTCCGCGACCACGCGCGCTCAGGTACAGGACGTTGAGGATCGCCATGGACTGATCTTTGGACGAGAGTTGGCTGGGGTACAACATCAACAAGTAAGGTCGGCCTTGTGTTGAGGTACATAATGAGAATATGGCGAGCGATAGCTGGCGTCGCTCGCTCGCTCGTACGCCGACGCCAAGGTCAAATGCCCCGCGACGGTGCCTCGGTGACCGGTGATGGATCGGGGGTGGCTCCTGGCGGGCGGCGGGTCATCGTGTTCTCTGGTCCTTCCTTGTCGGGGAAGTCATCGCTCGCATGCCAGGTCCAGGCGGGCCTCGATGTGGCTGCAACGCACCTTGAGATGGATGAGATACGAAGAGACATTCTGAGTGATTCGGACCACAGCAAACGCGTTCGCAATCTCAGCTATGGGCAGATGCATCGCCTTGCTGACATGGAGCTCGCCAGCGGGAGGGCGGTCGCTGTGATCGTCGACGCGACCTACGCCCCGTGGTATCACCGTTCGGGAATCGTTGGCATCGCTCAGAAACACAGAGCGAAGCTCTTCCTGGTTGAGTGCTACGTCTCGGCAGAGGACGCCGCGCAAAGGTTTCGCGAGCGCCGTGCGAGCCACCCTGCCGTCGATCTGACTGAGTCCCAGGTGCGGGCCGAAGCTAGGTCGTTCCCGTACTACGGGGGCGGACTCTTCCTCAACACTTCTGAATGCGCGGTCGACCACGAGAATGAGGGCGCGCGCTGCAAGCAATGCGTCGAGAGAATCCTCGAATACGTACGCCATGCGAGGTCGGTTGCGGAACCGGAGGACTGGGTACGGGCAAGCATGTATTCGGCACCCACCGCCACACGAAGCGTCGCACCATCCGAAACGACAGCGCCGCTGCTCTCGCCACGATCGCGACTCAGCGCTCGGCTACATCTTATCGGCGTGGGCCTTGTCTTCCTGCTCGCCCTATCGCTGAGCATGTCTGGTCTCAGCGTTCTGCTCCGCCATACCCCGCCCGCGACGGGAGATTCAGGCACCATGCTCCAGTTGGCGGAGAGTCTTCTTGCTGGGGCTGGCGCGACAGGGATTCTCTTTGGTTTGTACCAGTTTCTCCGAACAGGCATTCGGGACGCGTGGAGCGTGGTTCGCTCGGGCGTCCACCCTCGGTTTGGGCCTACCGTGGTGGTCGATCGCACCAACCGGGAGCTTTCCAGCGAGTACCGCCGCCGAGCTAAGAACCCGACCGTACTCCAAGCGTCAATGCCGTACGCCCATGTGCCCATCTCGTTCCTCATCCACCCGGAGCAGGATCTTCAATTCGACGTCCATTGCAGCCTGGCTCGGAAGGCGCCGAAACCAGACCTTGCACAAGCTTCGGAACGATCCGACGTACTACCCTTTAGCTGGGACGCTTATGCCCGCTGGCGCGGACGCGAGCTGCGCAAGAGCTACTACGGACCCGGCCTCAACTGGGGTGCGAAGGTCCGGCTTGCAGACTTACCTCAGATGTCGGGCGTCAAGACGCGTGCGGGCCTGAGAATGCGGTGTGCCAAGGTGAAGTACGAGGACTACCTACTGGCCGAGGGGTCCGTTCACCTCGAAGTCCCAGGGCAGCTTCCATATCTGCGCGAGTTCTTCGAGGGTTCGGCGTGGACGCTCCGTCAAGTTGACCTGCCCTCGGGCGAAGACGCCGCGGCGTACTACTCAATGATGGTCGGGGTGTCGACGCTAGTGACCACAGCTGACGGCTTCATCGTTCT
Source organism: Acidimicrobiia bacterium (assembly GCA_029210695.1). NCBI lineage: Bacteria > Bacillati > Actinomycetota > Acidimicrobiia > Acidimicrobiia bacterium. The sequence continues at coordinate 50,600 of JARGFH010000014.1, read as the reverse complement.
CCAGCGACGCTCCGACCGTGTGCAGGCAGCTAGGGGTGGGGTCGGCTGCAGCAGCGGAGGCGCGGCAGATTGGGGGGATCTCCGTTGGTGGCGGAGAGGACTATTCCGTCGCTCCCTTCGGACGACTATGTACCGCGAGACGAGAGAAGAGCTGGGCCTTGGATCACGATCGTTCTATAAGGATCGGTGGCCGTTCCTGGGTGCAGCGTTCAACCTCCGATACGGAAGGGACCTGAACTTCTACGCTCACCTCAAGTACAAGAAGGACCGCGCCGCGCTTGAACGGCAGTTCCACCAACGCCACCTGTACAGATTCGGTGCAGGGAAGGATCGCTGGGAGATAGCGCACCTTGTGTTCCTTGACCCCCTTGACGTTGTTGAAGGCGGGGAGCTAACTCAACGCGCCGAGTCGCTCCTGGGTGATGCCCGCCATGCGCGAGGGGCCATCTACGCTCTCGAAGCATCGGGACGCCTTGCAGAACTACGACAGTTGCGAGCGCCCGGTCGCAGGTAGGTTTGAGCGACGCACGTAGACCGAGGATTGCTATCGTCACTGGGCGGGGACAGATCGCTCCCCGATTCCGGTTTTTCGTTCCTCTATCTCCCTTCCCGGTTCAGTCTTGAGGTGGTTGACAGCATCCGCGTGATTCGCTGCGGGATGGTTGGCCTGCCCAGGCCTTGACGGCTTCGCGTACGCTGACCACGCTCTCGAGGAGCTCCTGAAGCAGAACCCCCGGGGCAGGCCAGCCGACCTCAGCCTCGAACTCATAGGCAGTCACGATTCACAGTCTCGGCAAAGTCCCGACCCGGGTCGGAAGGGTTTGATGAGGCCGCACCCTTCGCAGTGACGATTCGTGGCCGCTGGCCGATAGCATCCGCATCTGCCGCAATCACGGCAGAACCGCCCCTTGCACTTGTCGCACCATCCGACGATTCGCTCGCCGTTGCAAGCGATACAAAGCTCAAGCCTTCTCTTCCAAACGGGCTCCACCTCCTCGAGAAAGCTGAGACCCCTCGTACTGCGATGCCGAGACATAACCGCAACGACGAGTTCGTCGTGGACCTTGACCGTGTCGCAGAAGAGCTCCTCCTCGTAAGGCAGTCCCCACCGGTATCGATCTTCCTTGGTCCGAGCGTCGACCGAGAATGCGCGACTCAATGCGCCTCCGGGGCGAAGCCGGCTGTTGCGCGGCCACCCGAACCTGGCGCCGGTCGACGTAGCTGCGAATGAGACGAGCCCGGGCTCTCGCAACAACACGACTGCACCGGGACCGCTGATCCGATCGGCGAGTCGAACGGCAGCGGCCTCCCACGAGGCGTGACCCTTCTCCTTGAGTTCCAGTAGATGCCCTGGCCTTGGGGCGTCGCTGCCAACCACCTCATCGAGCAGAGTGTCGGGCGTGAGCAGCTTGCCAGCGAGTCGGTGGCACAGCACCTCCTCAACGGCCGCTGGATCGCCGCGGGGACCAGCTATCTCATCGATCACATCGAGGAGTTCCGGGACTCGCGAGGCTATGAGATGGTGGCCCAACTCGTGGAGGAGAGTGAAGGAGCGACGTTCGGCCGAGACGCGAGAGTCGTACAGAATCCAGGGTTTCGCCGGGTTGAGGAGCGTCTCGTAGTAGCCGTCGCATGAGCATTCGTCATTTGTCATCGAAGCCGATGGAAGCGGCTGGATGCCTATGGGCCCAAAGCGCGCCTCGATGACAGATCGGGGATCCCTCGCCAAATCGCTCAGGATCGCAGGGTCGATAAGCTCGAGCAGCACGGCATCCGCAGCATCGATCTGCGTACGGGATGACATGTCACGCCTCGTCGAGGATCAACCGGTAGGCGTCGAGGAGCCGCTGCCAATCGTCTCGCGTTGGCTCACCAGCACTGCGACGCGGCGCCGATGCCATCCCAACGAGAACCCGACGCCGCATGTCCTCACGGCTGACGCCCTGCGCTATCCCGAGCTGCTCGACTACAGACTCGAAGCGGTCCGTCCGGCTGAAGGTGATGAGCGACGTTGGAAGGGCGGCCAGAACGAGCTCATCGCTTTCGTCCTCGACATCCACGTCGTCCCCCACCAGCGCCGCGACTGTCGTCTCGAGCGCGCCGGCGATGGCAGCTAACGCCTTGAGGGTCGGGTTCCCACGGTCGCGCTCCAGATTGGAGATGTACTGCATCGATAGCCCGGTGGCGTCCGCCACATCAGTCAGTTTCAGACCCCGCTCTGTGCGCCGAGCCCGCAACCTCGAACCCAACGAATCCCGCATGACACCTCCATAGAGGAACGCTCTCCTCTGAGCATAGTCGCTGTCCATCTCTCCCTATGGTATAGTATTCTGTGAGAAGAGACGGCAGGAGGCCATCTTGTGACAGTTGAGGAGAAGTAGATGCCAGACCGACGAGCGGGGAAGGTCCCCCATGTGCCAGAGCAGGGCGGCGGGAAGCAGCCACGGTCACGGACCAAGTCAGGTCGTTGGCGGCGCAAGCGGTCCGACGCCGGAGAGAAGCGGAGATGAACGGGCGGCGCGTGAGCCGTACGGGCGGCGTGATGCCTCAGGATCCGGGACCCCGAGCGGAGAAGCTGCGTGTCGGCGAGCGCACTGAGCCTCGGGCAGGCGAAGGTTCGTGGCGAGCGCCGCACGTAGTCGGTGTGTCGCGAGAAGTGTCACACCGTGCATTCATACTGGCGAGGTGAAGCAGATGGCTGGACGTCGAGGCAAGGTTCCGGAGAACGAACGACTAAGAGTGTGGGTACGCTCGGGTGGACGGTGCGCTTTCTGCAATGCGTACCTGCTGGAGTCGGATCTGACCCTGCGACCGGTCTTGCTCGGCGAGGTCGCCCACAACGTTGCAGCAAGTGCTGCGGGCCCCCGAGGCGATCATCAGATTCCAGGCGACCAGCGAAATGCGGCGGACAACCTGCTGCTGCTCTGCGGCCTCCATCACCCCGACGCCGACAAGCGTGCGCAACTCGATCTACTGACCGTGGAGCAGATCAGCACGTTGAAGGAGGAACACGAGCGTCGGGTCTTCGAGGCTACCGAGACCGTTGGTCGCAGACGTACGGTGCTGCTCCGCATGCAGGGGCACGTGCGCGGGGCAACTGTCGACCTTGGCGTGGAGGCTGCGACGGAGGCAGTACTTCGCTCCTCGAACCGGTTTCCCGAACTCGCTCTGTCTTTCGACCGCCGGGGCGTCGAGATCGACCTTCGCCAGATCTCCGGCGAACTCACCGCCGCCGATAGCTACTACAAAGCAGCAGCCTCCCGGATCGACGAGGTCATCGCTCAACGCCTTCGGCCCGCCGTCGAGAAGGGCATCGTGCCGCATCTCAGCGTATTCGCGATTGCCCGCTTCCCCCTGCTTGTCTACCTCGGTTCGCGCATCGATGACGCCCTCACCGTCGACGTGTTCCAACGACACCGCGCCACGGAGAACTGGATCTGGCCGGCAGCGGCCGACGATGACCCTGAGTTCGTGGCCCGGCGCGAGGACCCGTCGCACGCACCCGGACCCCGTCCGGCCACCGACGCTGTCCTAATCATCAATGCCTCAGGGACGATCCACCCCGCCGAGCTGCCGGCAGAGACTGCTGGCCTTCCCACCTATTTCGTCGAGTTGGACGGCACACCACATACTGATTCGGTATGTAGCCGTCGTGTGCGCGATTCGTTTGAGCGAGCGGTTCGCAAGATGCTCGGCCAACTCGAGCAGTCGGACAAGACCGTCCGGCGCATCCACGTGTTCCCAGCCGCACCGGTCTCGGTCGGCGTCACCCTCGGCCGCTCCGTCGGCTGGGGCATCCATCCCCGCCTCGTCGTCTACGACCGACGCGACGACGGCTCCTACCACCCTGCACTGGAGGTCAGCGCACAATGAGAATGACTGCAAGCTTCAACGCGTTCATGACCAATACGGTCAATATCAACCAGACGCGAATCGACAACCTGGACGTGAGTGTCCCCGCAATCTTCGACGCTCTCCAAGCCGATAGTGAGATCGGCTCGATCGTCCTCGACTACGACCCGCAGGGTTCGTGGCCACACGGGACGATCATCAAGCCGGCGGACGGTGTGGAGTTCGACGCTGATTTCATGCTCGTCATGGACGAGCAGGAGGCCTGGGCCCATAGCCCCAAGACGTACATCACTGTGGTCCACGCGGCACTCGCCCGGAACGGCACCTACAAGGACTTGGTCAAGCCGCCCAAGTGCCGATGCGTACGCGTCGTGTACGCCGGCGACTACCACGTCGATGTTGTACCTTTCGTCGTGCTGAGCGATGGCCGTCAAGTCATCGTCAACGGTGACGGCGACGAGTGGGAAGACACCGACCCCGCCGGCTTCACCGCGTGGATGAAAGAGAAGAACGACACCACCGGCGGCCACCTCAAGCGGGTCATCCGCCTGCTGAAGTACCTTCGCGACCATCGCGATAGCTTCAGGCGCACCCGGTCCGTCCTGCTCACGGCGATGCTCGGCGAACGAGTCGACGCAGCTAGCAAGATCGCAGACCCGTCCTACTACGAGGATCTGCCAACCACCTTCTTCCACCTAATCACCGACTTGAACGAATGGCTCCAGGCCAACCCAACCAAGCCCTCCATCGCCGATCCCTCAGGTGCCACCGACCCCGACGGTAACCCGATCACCTTCGACCACCGCTGGACAGAGGACACCTACCAGGCATTCCGGAAGAAGATCTCGTCCATCGCGGCCGATACCAAGGTCGCGTATGAGGACGACACGTCGATTGAACACAGCCTTGAGTTGTGGCAGAAGGTCTTCGGCCTGGACTTCAAGCTCCCGGCCACGTCGAGTGGTGGCGGCTCCTCCAACGCCGGCACCGCCGGTGCAGGGCTCGCTGCCGTCGGGGCCGGGCGCGGCGGCTGATACAAGACCATGTCGAGCAAGGCGAAGCGACGCCGACCGAAGCGCAGACAGCAGGCCGCCGCGCCCGCCGGACGGCACACGCCCGGGCAGACGAGAGCAGCCGCGGAAATGCGCGAACTCCCCAACCGCCACCCCCTGGTTCTGGCCGCCAAGCATCTAGAGGCTGGGAAGGGCGAGTACGGCGCGCTCCTGCGCCTATCCACGCAGACACTGGATCGAGTCGGCTCCGGATTGCCGATCTCGCCGAACAGCGAGGAGTTCGAACTCTGGTTCGGACGTGACTACCCCGACAAGCCTCCCTCCGTCGTCGTCCGGCACAAGCGATTTCTTGGCTATCCCCACGTGCTGGCACAATGTGTTCGCTTCCCTGATGTGTTCTTCTGCTCGATCTGCATCTACCTCGATGTCGCTCGCGAATGGCACCCCGCCTTCGGTCTCGATCGCGTAGTCGCCCGCCTGGTCGAGTGGCTCGAAGATGCTGCTGCCGACCGATTCGACAGCCGAACTGCGCTCTACCACCCTATCGGAGGCCTCCCGCCCAGCCCCCGCGTTGCCGGGACCCTGATCGTTCGACCATCGACGCCAGCCCCGCCCCGAAAGCCAATCAGCCTCGCCACAATCGAGAGCCGCGCCCCACATCGCAGCGACCTGGTCCGCTGGGCGAAACGATCCGGCGACGACCCAGCCAGCACGACGAGCGCACTCGTGGTTCGCACCAAAGAGCCAATGGTGCTCGGATTGGGGCGTACGTCCACCCTGGGTGATCTCCTCGCCCGTGTCGAGGCTGCAAAGGGACCACCGGTGGTAGCAGTCCTCGGAGCTGTTGAACGACTCCTGCCTCATCTCACCGACGGGACCCTTCGGATCATCGTCGAGGTTGCCCACCCAGCCGTCGAATCTCTTACCTACGTCGCCTGCGCCATGGCACCCGTGCCACGCATCGCCACACAGCGAGCGACCATCGCTAGCCACCTACACAACCTGCCGATCGGATGGATCACCGTGTCTGATGAACGGACTGAAATCGCCACTCGTCGCGACCACCAACGACCTACATCGGCCTACACAGACAAGACCATCGAGATTTGGGGCTGCGGTGGCCTCGGTTCATGGATGGCCGAGTTCATTGCCCGTGCGGGTGCCCGACGCTTCGTCCTCCGGGACACAGGAGCTGTGGCTGGCGGGCTCCTGGTGCGACAGAATTACACGGAGGATGACGTCGGCCTCCCCAAGGCAACCCAACTCGCAATGCGGCTCCGCGCGATCTCCGACGACCTTGAGGTGTCCGCCGAGCCGTCTAGTGCACTCGACGTGCTCGCCGACGGATATGTCCCGACGACCGACATCCTGATCGACGCAACGATCAACGTCACAGTCGGAGCGCGGCTCGATGAGTGGGCGCGGGCCGCTTCTGGCCGACCCCTCATCGCACAAGTCGCCACCGATCCGCGAAGCGCAACACTCGGCATCCTCGCCGTTGCGGATCCCGCCGCCCCGTTCGGGCCGGCCACCATCGACGACGCCACCTGGCTCGCAGTGCACACCGATCCGACCCTTGAACGCTTCCATGGATTCTGGACACCACCAAGGAAGACCGACCAACTCGTGCCTGCCCTCGGCTGCTCAACTCCAACATTCCACGGATCGGCGGCCGATCTCGCATGTCTTGCCGGCTCGCTTGTCAGCCTCCTCGCTGGTCACCTTGGAAGCTCCGCGCCCGGCACCCATCTGATCGAGGCAAGCCATGCCCGAGGCCCCGACGGTGGCGGCCACTACTTCATCCCCTACAAGGCAACCTGACAACTGACAGGGCCACTGGAATCGGCTGCGTGCGCAAGGCATTGACACCCTGCACACGGGAATCGACACCACGGGAGTCCGATCGAGAACGCAGTTCGTCGGAATCTGTGGCGAGCCGCAGCTGGACTGCGTTCACAAGCAAACTCCTCTGGCGTCGCCAACCAAGCGACATTCCAAGCGACGTTCCCAGGTTTGGAGGGTTTCTGACAGGGTTGATGACATTCTGGTGACAGGGTTCGCGCGGACGCTCCTCACGTGAAGGCACACGAGAGGAGCACCGCGTGGCTGAGAGGCCGCCCGTCACAAGCGGCGGATAGTGAGTTGATTCGCCGGCTTGATGCGGAGTGGCGGGTCTTGTCCCAGTCGACGTGCCTGCGTGACCGCCTCCTCGCCTGGTCGACAGGCGACGACCGGCTGGCCTTCACCGACGGTGATGAGCTGGTGTCGGCTGCGCAGCGGCGGGATGTCGCGAGTTGGGCGGAGCGGGACCAGGTCCTGTCCACACTGCTCGAGCGAGCCGTTGACGACGGCCTCGCCAGGCGGGTGGCGCTGCAGGTGGTCCTCCCAGGGCTGAAGAGCCTGATCGTCGGGATCCGCGGATGGGATGTCGAGGAGCGCTCAGCGCGGGTCGTGGCGACGGCGCTGGACGTGATCTCGTGGTGCGCGACTGAGCCGGCAGGTACGCAGCCGAGCTTCCGGATCTACAGCAATACGAGGCGCCGGGTTCTGCGGTCGGCTGTCCGGGAGCGCTCGGAGCCGTTGGTCTTCGTCGAGGACTACCGCAACCTCGACGCTAGCTCGGAGGTCATCGACGCATCAGCTGACGAGCAGCGGCTCGAGACGCTCGTGGAGTGGGTGCAGCAGCGGGCACATCTGCGGGAGGACGCGGCGCGTCTGGTTGTGATGTCGCGCGCTGCTGGGTTCTCGATCAACGAGCTGGCGTCTTCTGAGCATGTGGATCCTCAGACGTTGCGGCAGCGACGGTTGCGGGCGGAACGTCGGGTGCGCCGCAGCCTGAGTCTGGCGCTGTGACCCGTGGAAGAGAAAGAAGCCGTCGCGTCCCGGTCATCGGCCTGCCCCTTACCGGTTCGATCGACCAAACACGGCACGACAGGAAGGTAAGGAACCCATGACCACCTCAAACCTACCGAGTCCCCGGAAACTGGCTGCAGTCGAGCCGGAGCCCGACCCTGACGCCCGTCAGCTGAGCGATGTGGAGCTGGATCGGCGCATCCGCACTGGATGGGATGTTTGGTGCGATCTGCTCGATGACCTGTTGAACACCGGCGGCATGTTGCCGCCTCGTGATCTGGCGGGTCGGGTGACGGCGTTCTTCGAGGACGGCTACTGGCGGGCTGAGGCGGCTCGTACCGAGGCTCTTCGGCGACAGCTATCAACTACTCGCCGGGACAGTCGGCAGCCGGCCCGATCGATGGGGCTCGCATGAACACCGGCACCGACCGTGTGGCTTCCTCCGAGGGAAGCGTCCGTGACTGGTTGAGCCCCGCGGTCACGGTGCGAATCCTCCACGTCGTGTTGTGGCTTCTGGTGGTGTCCGGGCCCGCCGCCGCGCTCATCATCGCCGGCAAGCTGGCATCACTGGATGCCCGTGTCGATGCGGCTGCCGCTCAACCCGCGACCGCAACTGCGATCGACACATCCGGGGCGGAGGGTTTCGCTGAGCTGTTCATTGCCTCGTACGTGGCAGCGGGTGCGGAGTCGTCCGGCGGTGCCGAATCAATACTCGGCGCGGACTCCCCCACAAGTGTCCAGGATGGAGCGTGGTCGGCGACCAGCACCGTCAGCCTGGGTGCGCAAGAAGTGGCCCCGGGCTACTACGCGGTGACGGTTGCAGCCGAGGTCGTTGCGCACGTGACCGAGCCGGGCCGGGCGCCCGCCACGGTGCCGACGGGGACCCGGTTCTTCGCTGTGGGTGTTGCCGAGACCAGGAACGGCTGGACAGCAACCGGTCTCCCCTCGCTGATCTCAGCGCCGCCCAACGTGGAAGCACCCGCGTTGCTGGTTGACCGTCTCGATGGTCTCGATGTCGAGCCGGCGGTCGCCGAGCTGTTGGCCGAGTTCTTCGCCGCCTACCTCGCGAGTGAGGGCGACCTGACCCGGTACGTCGCTCCTGCGCTCGAGATCGTCGCAGTCCAGCCTCCACCCTTTGTCGAGATCGAGGTCGCAGCAGCCGGATCGGCCGAACCATCAGACGGCGTCACTCCCATCTCCGTCCTCGTCCGTGGGACCGATTCCGACGGCCGGGCACAGCTCCTTGAGTACTCGCTGATGGTCTCTCAGCGTGACGGCCGCTGGGAAGTTTCCGATCTCCTCCCCGCTCCCCTTCTCGTAACAACAGACACCGATTGAAAGGACGCACGACATGATTGACACAGCACAGAACGTGGTCGGGAATCTGACCAATCTGGCCATTGCGGCGGCGGTACTGATCGCCATCGGGATGATCTTGTGGTCGTGGCTGGTGAAACGCACCGTCTCGGCCGTGATCGGGGTGATCATCCTGGCGGCGATCGTCCTATTCGCCATCAACGCCACCGACTGGCTCCAGAACAAGGTCGCCGAGGATGTCGGCGCCCTCGCGCCACCTGCCCACGTCGTCGTGGTGTCCGCCGGATCGGTGTGACCGCCATGGACACCGACGTCTACTTCTCGTACACGCAGGCGCTGCGGCATCCAGTGATCATCGGCCACGTCGCCGGGTGGCGTTTGCCGTGGGCGCTGTCGGCATCGCAGCTGGGTGCGGTCGCCGCTACCAGCGGTCTGCTGCTGATCACTCGTCCGATGTGGGCGCATCTGGGTGCTGTCGGCAACCTGGCGGTCTTCGCTCTGGCGGTGGCCGGCTCGGCGTGGGCGGTACGGCACTGGCGGATCGAGGGACGCTCTCCATTCCTGGTGGCGGTCGGCGTCGCCACCGTCCTTGTGTCGCCGGGGTGTCGCCGCGGGGTCCGCAACGGAGCGCCCGTTCCAATCCCTCGACCGGTGAGGGCGCGCCCTGTGCGTGTCGTGATCACTCGAGGCCAGCATGACGGCGAGGTGTCGGATGGGTAGCCCGCTCCCGGTCCACGGCATCAACGACCATCTCGTGTGGGGCACCGACGGTACGGCGTGGGTGTGCTTTGAGGTGGGTCCGTTCGCCTACCCGCACCGGTCGACCCGCGATGCCAGGGACGCCCACGCCCGCACCGTGGCCGCCCTGCTCGGTCTCCCGGCCCACTCGCTCGTCCTGTCCGTGGCTGTCGAGCTGTCCGCTGACGAGCTGGAGCGACGCATCAGCGGCGACGCGGTAGAGAGGTCGGCGAGCTGGGTTGGGCTGGCACGTCGTACCGCGCTCCGTCTCGCTGGTGAGCCGGTGTACGAGCGACGCTGGTTCCTCGCTATCCAGCTTCCCGAACCGGGCGGGACTCGCCGTGTGGTGGATCGGCTGCGCACGGCAGCGGGAGAGGTGGCGGCGACGTTCGGTACTCCGGCGGCGACTCCCGGTTCGAGGCGGGTGGCGGCGGCGATGGCGGCGAGCCGATCGCTGGCCGATCAGTTGGGCCAACATCTCGGGTTGCGGCCGCTCCGATCACCAGAGCTGCGGTGGCTGTTCGAGCGGGCCGTGCTGCGCGGGTTGATCGAACCTCCCACTTCCGTCGACAGCGAGCGCGATCGGGTGTCGGTGGTGCGGCTGGATCGGGACGCCGTCTACTTCGAGGGAGGCCGCCGCAGCGACCCTGACCGACTGTCGCATCGGCGCTACCTCACCGTCGAGCACCCCGACTATGGGACCGCCCATCAGGCGTTCTCGTGTCTCGCCGAGCTTCCGGCGTCGTGGTCGTTCCCATACGGGTCCGGCGAGTGGCTGTGGCATCTCGACGACCAACTCCCCTTCCCCGTCGACTGGGCACTCCGGATCGAGAAGATCGACAACCAGGCGGCCCGCCGGCGCGCCCTGCGGGCCAAACGGAACCTGGTGGGGCAGCTGACCGAACCGGGTGGCGACCCGGCCGGTCCCGCCACCACCCTGGCCAGCTCGGTTGACATGGTCGACGAACACCGGGCACGCCTCGAATCCAACCCGGCGCTGCCTGCGTTCCGGGCCACCACCATCGTCGCCGTTGCGCACCGGCATCTCGGTGAGGTGGAACGGCGGGTGGGGATCCTCGAAGCCTCGTTCCGGGGGGCGGAGTTCAACTTCTACCGACCCACCGGCGCCCAGCTCTCCTGTTTCACCGCCATGCTCCCCGGGTCGGCGTCGCCGCCGGTGGTGCGCGAGTATGCACAGGACCTGTTGCCGGATGGGTTGGCGTCGGCGATGCCGTTCGCCGGGTCCGGTGTCGGTGACCCGGGTGGGATGCTGCTCGGCCACTCGCTCGACGCCCAATACCCGGTGCCGGTGTTCCTCGATCCGGCGCATGGGCCGCGTGATCTGAACCGGTCCGGGTCGTTGGCGGCGATCGGGGAGCTCGGGTCGGGTAAGAGCTTCCTGGCCAAGACCCTCGCCTACAACACGGTGGCAATGGGCGGCCAGGTGGTCGTGGTCGACCGCACCGACACCTGCGAATACGGACAACTCGCCGCCATCCTGACCGGCGAGACACAGATCGTGGAGATCTCCGCCGACGCAAAGGTCGGGCTCGACCCGTTTCAGGTGTTCGACAGCGACGAGCTGCGGCTCCGCTACGGCGTCGGGTTCATCACCCTGCTCACCGCCACCCCACCGGGCTCCGCTGCCGCCGCCCACTGCTACCGGGCCGCCCAACACACCCTCGAGTCGGCCGTTGAAACCGGGACGCAGCCACGTCTCCGAGATCTGATCGCCCACCTCGAGTCGAGCGGCGGACCCGGGAGCGAGGTTGCCGAGAAACTGTCCGCTCTCGCTGGGGTCTCGTACGGCCGGCTCGTCTTCGACGACCCCGGACCCGTAGTGAACCTGAGCGGCGACTATGTGTGCTTCCACATCCCCGGACTCCGCCTCCCCCGCACCGGCACACCCCGAGACGACCAGCTTCCCGAGGAGCTGCTCGGTCAGGCCATCTTGTACCTGGTCGCGGCGTTCTCCAGGCGGATGCTGTTCCGCAGCAGCGACCGGTTCGCCGCACTACTGCTCGACGAAGCCCACGCCCTCACCGCGAGCACGCAGGGGCACGGGTTGGTGATGGATCTGATCCGGGACGGCCGCAAACACTACGCCGCGGTGTGGGCGTTCAGCCAGCTCCCGACCGACCTCACCGGCGACGGTGAGGATGTTGATGCGCTGTTGGGGTACCGGATGGTGTTCCGCCAACCGCACCAGGCCGCTCCGGCCGCGTTGCGGTTCCTCGGTTCCGACGACCGCGACGAGAACCTCGCGACGGTCACCTCGCTCGGGACTGGTGAGTGTCTGATGCGCGACCCGAGGGGACGGCTCGGGCTGGTCCGTATCGCCACGCCGGAGGATCCGGCGGTCGCCGACGCCTTCTCGACGACCCCCGGTACCGCCGGGCGACTGATGGTTGGACCCTGGCCCTCGGTAGCGAGCCTCGGAAACGAATCCGAGCTAGCGGAAGGGGTGGCCACATGAACGAGCCTGATGGCGGGCCACGCCGCCCCCGACTCCGATCGAGCTCCCTGGATGGTTGGGCGTGGGCGATCGTCTGGCTGCTCGCCGCCATCGTCGCAATCGAGCTGTTCGCTGCGACCCCCGCCGAGGCACAGGTCGACGAACCCGCTCCACCGACCGAGATGGGTCAGGAGCTGTACCCACCCACCGACTACCCCACCAACCAAGCGGACGGTGTGGTCGAGATCGGACGCTACGACATCGGCTGCGCCAACGACGGGTTCGTCGGCGACATCGGATGTGTCACCGTCGGCACCGCCACCAACCTGGTCTTCTCGCTCGCCAAGATCCTCGTCGCCGTCGCCATATGGCTGCTGGAGGCGGCCACCGGGTTCGTCATCGAGGGTGCCCTCACCGACGCTGCCGCCACCGTCGGCAACCTGCTCGACGCCCGCATCTTGGGGCCGATGCGGCTATCCCATCTCGGGCTGGTCGTCTCCGCCCTCTACATGGGTTGGCAGTTCCTCAAAGGCCGCTTCGGGGCAGGAGCCGGCGAGTTCGCCCTCACCCTCATCGTCTACGCCGTCCTCGTCGCAGTCTCGACCGGGTCGGGGTTCGGGGGAGCCGTCACCGGTGCGATCCAGACCGCCGGTGGCATCTCCACCGAGATCGTCGCCCTCTCCGCCAACACCGGCTCCGACGGCGACGCCACCGGACAGGTGAGCACCGCGCTGATGACCGGGTTCGTCAGGGACCCCTACGACACCATCAACTGGGGCCAAACCCTCCAAAACACCAGCTGCGCCCCGGCGAGAAACGAGGCGCTGGCATCGGGGCCGCACGGCTTCGACGACACCCCCCGCCAACTCATGCAAACCGCAGGCTGCGACGCCCAGGCCACCTTCAACAACGACGCCACCGTCTCCCGGCTCGTCGGAGCGTTCCTGTACCTCATCGTCGCCGCCGCCGCATTGGCCCTGTTCGTCCTCACCGCCTTCACCCTCGTCGTCGCCAAGGGCCTCGCCCTGTTCCTCATCGCCCTGCTCCCCATTGCCCTCTACGCCGGGCTGTTCCCCGGCGCCGGACGCTCCCTACTGTGGCACTGGGTCGCCGCCCTGGTCCGGGTCGTCGCCCTCGTCATCGTCATGGGCATCTTCCTGGCCCTCCTCGTCACCGGACTCAACGGACTCCTCACGGTGGCCGGGGGGATGTGGACCAGGTTCCTGCTCGTCATCTTCTTCATGGCAGTAATGACCGTCGGCCGCCGCCAACTCCTCGACATCTCCCAACGCTTCGCCGACTCCACCCTCCAACGTCTCGAAGGCAACCGCATCGGCGGCGCCCACGGCGCCACCTGGATCCGCCCCTACCAATCCGGCGGGCTCACCAGCCTCGGCGTCACCCACACCATCAGAGAAATCACCAACGAGGTACCCAACATGCCCCGCCGCAAACACCAGCCGACACCGGCCGACGCTGCGGCGGCGTGGCAACACGCCCGACGCAGGAGCACGGCATGAGCTGGCAACTCCTTACCAAAGCCGCCGGGCAACTCGCCAAGAAACGAATCGCCGACACACTCACCGAAGGATCCGGGCCGCGGTGGTGGCGGCTCGTCCTGGTCATCGCCGTCGCCACCAGCCCGCTCACGCTCGTGCTGGCCATCGTGCTGCTCGGCGCGGTCGCGTTCGGTGCCGGTGCCCCCGCCGCTGCGGCCAGTGGAGCGATCGGTATCCCCCCGGTCGTGTTCTCCGCCTACCTTTCGGCCGAAACCAACGCCTCGACGATCGCGGCTGATTGCGTGGTGGATTGGCCGATCATCGCCAGTATCTGGAAAGTCGAATCCGGCCACGCCACCACCGGCGGCCGCACCATCACCCAGACCGGAGACGTCACCCCACCGCTGTACGGCCCGATCCTCGACGGATCTGTCCCCGGCACCGCCGTCATCCCCGACAGCGACGGCGGACTGCTCGATGGCGATGCGACCTGGGACCGTGCCGTCGGGCCCGCCCAGTTCCTCCCCGACTCGTGGCGCGCCTACGGACAGGACGCCAACCGCGACGGCATCGCTGACCCGCAGAACGTGTACGACGCCGCGCTTGCCACCGTCGCCCACCTCTGTCTCACCGCCCCCGGCGACTACACAGAACAGGCCGATCTCGCAGCGGCGCTCCACCGCTACAACAACTCCGACGTTTACGTCACCACCGTCACGGGCTGGATCGACTACTACCGCGCCTTCACCCTCACCGACGGCACGGTCACCGCCGACGGCCTCTACGCCTTCCCCCTCCCCCACGACACCGTCACCCTCGATCAAATCCGGGCCAGCCACCACGACTACCCCGCCTCCGACCTGGCAGCCCCCGAAGGCACCCCCGTCTACGCCGTCCACCCCGGCACCGTCACCAACGTCTACCAGCCGTGCCCCACCTGCAAATGCGGGTGGGGAGTCACCATCACCGGAGCGGACAACCACCGCTACACCTACTGCCACGGCACCCAGCTCACCGTCGAGACCGGAGTCGAGGTTGCCGCCGGGCAGCTGATCATGACCTCCGGTGCCACCGGCAACGCCGAAGGCCCCCACCTCCACTTCCAGATCCGCAACCCCGCCGGAACTCTCGTCTGCCCACAACAACTTCTCGAAGCCTGGTGGAGCGGCATCGGGCTGAGCCCGGTCACCGCCCCCACCACCGGCTGCACCCACTGAAAGGAGCCGCCCATGCCCGCAAGCCCTCAACCATCGATCGAGGAGATCCTCACCCGGCAGCGTATCGCAGACGCCTTCGCCACCCTCGCCAGCCCCGGCCCAGACGGCCCCCGAGTGCGCCTCGATGAGGGCGAGCGTCACAGCATCGCCCAGGCGGTCGACCGCTCCGACCACCATCTCGCCGCCTTCGCCCACACCATCCTCGACGAATGGGACGGCCTCGCCGTCGACGACCAAGTCGCCGGGCTGCTCCTCCTCGCCGAGATCACCACCCACGGGCGTCACCGGGCCCACGACCTGGGAGTGCAACGATGAGCACCCAACCGTGCGTCAGCTGCGACAACGAGACCCAGGTCGACGCCCAAGGCCTCTGTGCGCCGTGTCGTGGGGAGCTGCGGTTCGTCGTCCGGCCGGTCGCTCATCGTGAGGCGTACCGAAGACGCGTCGCCGCAGAAGCCAACCTCCGAGCAGAGATGGAACGACTCGGCGTGGTCGTCATCACCAGCGTCCCCAACGACAACAGCCTCTGGATCTGCGACTTCTGCAACAACCAGATCCCCGTCAACGGCGAATACACCCTCATCCCCCTCCTCGGCAGCCACGCCCTCTGCACCAGCTGCGTCACCACCATCCCCTACTGGCCCGACGGCTGGACCCAACCCACCCCACGGGCCTGCCGCTGCGGCGCCTGCCAGCTACCCCGCCTCCGCAGCCTCGACAGAGAACAACGGCGCCACGACCGGCAGCGAGGCATCGGACTGTGACCCCGCCCGCGACCCAACCAGACGCCGAGAAGCTCCTCACCGTCGCCGCCAGCGTCCTGGTTGCCGCTTGTACGCTCGTGTGGAGCGCCGGCCAGGTTGCGGCCCGCCTCTGGCAGGGCACCTGGCTCCCCACACCGCTGTTCGACAGCCCGATCGTTCTCTGGCAACTGATCGTCGACCCCACCGATCCCGCGAATGCCTGGCCGGCACCGGCACGGAGCCTCCTCCCCGGACCTCTCGCCTACTACACCACCCTCACGGTCATCACCCTTGCGCTCCTCGCCGTCGCCACATTCGGCTACCGCTGGCACCAGCGCCAGACAGAGGCCGAGTCTGGTTCGGCGCGTTGGGCCAAACCACGCGACCTCAAACCCCTCCTCATCCGCAAGCCCCAACCCGGACGGCTCACCCTCGGCACCGTCCACCGGCGCCTCATCGCCACCGAAGCCCAACACTCCGTCGCCGTCATCGGACCAGCCGGCACCGGCAAAACCACCGGCTTCGCCATCCCCGCCCTCCTCGAATGGGACGGACCGGTCATCGCCACCTCCGTCAAAGGCGACCTCCTCGAACACACCATCGACCACCGCCGAACCATCGGAGACACCTACGTCTTCGACCCCGTCGCCTCCACAGGTGAACCGACCGCAGGATGGTCACCACTCCATACCTGCACCGACTGGCAAGGCGCCCTACGGATGGCCGCATGGCTCGCCTCCACAGCCCGCGCCGGAGAGCGAGGCGGACTCCAAGACTCAGACTTCTGGTACGCCGTCGCTCAGAAGCTCCTCGCCCCACTCCTCTACGCCGCCGCCACCAGCGGGGCCACCATGGCCGATGTCCTCCGCTGGGTTGACCTCCAAGACGAGCAGGAACCGATCAAGGCCCTGCACAAAGCCCGCAGCGTCGACGCCGTCCAAGCATTCGCCGCCACGATCAACCGAGAAGACCGCTCCCGCTCCTCCGCCTATACCACCGCCGAGACGGTGCTCGCCGCCTTCGCCGACCCCGGCGTCCTCGCCACCACCAACCGCCAACCGGCCATCGACCCGGACCGGCTCCTCGACGGAGGCAACCACACCCTCTACATCTGCGGACCTCTCCACGAACAAGCCCGCCTCCGCCCGCTGTTCACCGCCCTCATCGAACAGACAATCGCCCGCATCTACGACCGAGCCAACCGCACCACCGACCGCCTCCAGAAACCACTCCTGCTCGCCATCGACGAAGCAGCAAACATCGCCCCCCTCCCCGACCTCGCTCAGATCGCCTCCACCGCCCGCGGCGTCGGCATCCAACTCGTCACCATCTGGCAAGACTTCGCCCAGATCCAGGCCCGCTACGGCACGTTCGCCCAAACGGTCATCAACAATCACCGCGCCAAAGTCGTCCTCGCCGGCATCTCCGACACACCCACGCTCGACTACATCAGCCGCCTCATCGGCGATGAACAGGTCACTGAGGAATCCCGCAGCCGCAGCCCCGACGGCAAAACCAGCACCACCGAATCCACCCGACACCGACCACTCGCCCCCACCGCCGACCTGAGACGCGCAGATACCGGCACCGGAGTCCTGGTCTACGGAAACCTCCACCCTGCACGGATAGACCTACGTGTGCCGAGCCACCAGAGAGCATGGTTTGGCGGCTTGCAGGCGCGACTATCTGGAGGCTCGGGCTTCCAGTAGCTCACGGTGGTCGGCAGTTGCTGCTTGAAGTTCCGAGGTATCTGCCTCTAAGGCACCGAGGACTCGGGATCCCATTTCGAGCATCGTCGCGTTGGCCACCGACACGACCATCTCCCGTCGCCACGGGGGCGAAGGTGCGCCGAGCATTGGCTCCTCGTCTAGGCCACGCTGGTGCAAGCGCCCCATCGCCATGGCGTGCGCCGCGTCTGACTCATACCGCCATGCCATTACATAAGGGCCGCCGAGTCTCGTGAGTATCCCGGTCGTGTCCGACCGTGGCGTTCTCGGCGCCCCGATCGTATCGAGCCGTGCTTCTATCAACGCATCTCTGTTCTCGATCAGTGCGATTCCGGCTGCATGACGTTCCGACGCCTTTTCACCAGCGATGCCGCCCGCAAGGGCGCGAGCCGTCTTGAGTTGTTGCGCAAGCTCAGCTCGATCCGCTCTCAGCGCCTGGACGTCGATCCAGTCGACAGCGGCCGCAAGGTAGGCCAGGACGAATGAGAGGCTTTCCTCGTCGGGCCATGGTGCCGTCCTTGCCAGCGCCTCGTGGTCTGCTCGTTCTCCGATGTTTGCAGGTAGGGCAAGGTCAGCGGGGGGTTCATAGTCCGTGAGCCATGAAGTCTGGGCGAGGAGTTCGAGCAACCTTCTCATGAGAACGCCTGCGTCCTCCGTGAAGTCGCCAGCCGGGGTGTCGACGGTATCGGTGTGATGCATCAAGAAGTGGACCGTCGAATAGGTGCGGCGGGCAAGCCAGAGATTCTCGGTGAGACGTGCTCGACCAGGAGCGAGGACAGCTGCCCACCCTCCGACATCCACGGCGGGCACCGTCAGCACCTCCGGTGTTGCCGAACGACGAATAGCCTCGTCAATTCGTATCGCGAGGTCTAGGTGGCTGCCGAAAAAGTCGGTGGGTGGGGGCCGAGGGTGCTCGCGATCGGGGTCGTTTTCGTCGATACTCGTTCCATGGTGTCTCTGCGAGGTTGTGATGCTTGGAACTACTGATCGGCAAGGGAGCCTGCTGGGGGTGGAGTCGCTTTTGGCGCCGCTGTTTGAGGGCGACGACTCGTCGTTCTATGCCCGCATGGCAGCCCACGGTGACGGCCTCGTCAGGGACGAGGACTTCGCCGATTGTTACTCGATGGGTATGGGACGCCCCTCGATCCCCCCTGCGCTGTTGATGAAGACAGTGCTGCTGCAGGTGCGCGACGACGTGAGCGACCGGGAGGCGGCGCGGCGGGCGGCCAAGGATCTCGACTGGAAGCGCGCCCTCGGCGTGGAGGCCGATCAGGTGCCGTTTCACCACACCACACTGGCGGTGTTCCGCAGCCGGTTGCTCCTCAACGACGCCGACGAACGGGTGCTGAGAGCCACTCTGGTCCACGCCGTCGAGGCCGGGCTCTTCCCGAAGCGGGTGCTCGCCATCGCCGACTCGACCGGGGTGATGGGAGCGGCTGCGGTCTCTGACACCTACAGCCTGTTGCGTCAGGCCATCGCCAAGCTGGGTAGCGCCGCTTCTGACCGGCTGGCCAAGCGGCTGCGCCGGGCCATCGACCGTGTGTGTGTCAACA
Organism: Acidimicrobiia bacterium; assembly: GCA_029210695.1. Classification (NCBI taxonomy): domain Bacteria; kingdom Bacillati; phylum Actinomycetota; class Acidimicrobiia; species Acidimicrobiia bacterium. The sequence goes on along the minus strand of JARGFH010000014.1, from coordinate 31,633 downwards.
AGGCCGGCATCGACTGGGCCGACGCTGACGCCAGGCGGACCCACCTCGGTGAGCTGGTCGAGGTGGCCCGGGCGGTGCTGGCAGCCACCGCCGGGGTCGACGACCTCGCTGAAGCCCGCGACCTGCTGGAGCGTATCGTCGACCAAGACATCGAGGAGGCCCCCGACGACGGCGGTGGGCCGGGTATCCGCCGGGGTGTGGCCCGCGACCGGATCGTGTCGGTCGTCGACCCCGACATGCGTCACGGGCGAAAGAGCCCCTCCAAGCGGGTCGACGGTTACAAGGCTCACCTCCTCACCGACCACGACACCGAACTGGTGTTGGCCGTGGGTGTCACCGGGGCCAACGCCCCCGATGGGCCCGAGGCGGCTCCGATGGTGGCCACCGCACAGGCAGCCGGTGTCCCGGTGCGTGAGATGCTCGGTGACACCGCCTACGGCGACGGCGACACCCGGGTCGCCGCAGAGGAGATCGGGGTCAAAGTCACCGCAAAGACCCAGCCGCCAGCGTCCACCGGCAAGTTCGTCAAGACCGACTTCGTCGTCGACCCCGACACACCCTCGGCGACCTGTCCCGCCGGTCACGCCACGACCCGTCACAGCTGGAGCACCGACCACAAGGGCCGAAGGGTCATGGTCATGAAGTTCGCGCCCGACCTGTGCGACGCGTGTCCGCTGCGCCAACGCTGCACCACGAACTCGAACGGCCGCAGCATCACCCTGAACTTCCACGAGGCGCGTCTCCAAGCCGCCCGAGCCGAACAGGCCCGACCGTCAACCCGCCGAAAGCTCCGACGACGGGCCCTGGTCGAACGCAAACTCGCCGAAGGCAAACGCCACGGGATGGGCAAGGCCCGCTACCGCGGAACACGCAAAGTGCTCCTCCAACAGCGTGTGACCGCCGGCTTGTTGAACATGAAGCGGCTCTTCGCTCTGCTCGACGAACCGGGAAGACTGCAACATGCTTGAACACCCCGACGCGCCAGCGCGCCCTCCCACCCCCGACACGCCAACGTCACCATCAACCCCCGACACGACAACCAACCTCCCCGACCACTCGCCGAAGGCCACTTCTTCGGCAGCCACCTAGGTGTGTTCGCAACTCTCGGTGGGTTCCCACACGGCGAATCTAGACCGCTCAGCCCTATCTCGACGATCGGATCAGGTCGGCGCCGATTGGTGACCGAGCGTCTCTGTCAGACCCATCCGGTAGTCTGGCCCAGACAGCGCAAGGGTATTGGAGTGGGCCGTTGGCAACATTGGAGGACCTCAAACCGGAATCGATCGTTGAGGGCCTCGTCGTTGGCAAGCCGGTCGCCATCGTGGCGACCACCTGGCATGGCACGGACACGGTCGAGGTTGTCTACCGCACCTCGGGCGGCGCTGTAGATAATCGCCTCCTCTCCCGATCCGATGAGGCACGTCTGACTATCGCCTCGGAAGAGCGCCATTGGACGCTCGACGCCGATGGCGAGCTGTTCAAGCTGGCGTCGGAGGCCCGTCGAATCGAGCTGGCACATCTGTTCGACCCGTATGTAGCGATCGAGTCAGCCAACATCGACCCGCTGCCACATCAGATCGAAGCTGTCTACGAGCAGATGCTCCCCCGTCAACCTCTCCGGTTCCTTTTGGCCGACGACCCCGGGGCCGGCAAGACAATCATGTCAGGCCTCTACATTCGGGAATTGGCGATCCGGGGTGACGCCGAACGGGTCCTTGTGGTCGCCCCCGGTTCGCTGGTGGAGCAGTGGCAGGACGAGCTTTGGCAGAGGTTCCAACTGCCGTTCGACATCCTGTCTCGGGACATGGTGGAGAACGCCAGGACCGGCAACCCTTTCATCGAAAGGAACTTCCTGATCGCCCGAGTCGATCAGATCGCACGCAACGAAGACCTCCAGGTCAAGCTCCGTGCCTCCGAGTGGGATCTGGTCGTAGTGGACGAGGCCCACAAGATGGCCGCCCGCTACTTCGGTTCCAAGCTGGAGAAGACCAAGCGTTACCAGGTAGGCGAACAACTCCGGGGAATCACCCGCAACCTCCTGCTGTTGACCGCCACGCCACACAACGGCAAGGAAGAGGACTTCCAACAGTTCCTCGCCCTTCTCGACCCCGACCGCTTTGCGGGCCGATTGCGCGACGGGCGTGCACCCGACGCATCCGACCTGATGCGCCGCTACGTCAAGGAGAACCTCCTCACCTTCGACGGCAGACCATTGTTCCCGGAACGGATCGCCCGGACCGTCAAGTACGACCTGTCGCCGCTGGAGGACAGCCTCTACAAGGCAGTCACCCATTACGTCCGCGAGGAGATGGACAAGGCCAAGGCGATCGAAGAGGGCGGCGACCGACGACGTGGCCTTGTCGTCGGCTTTGCTCTTACCGCCCTTCAGCGGCGACTCGCTTCCTCGCCGGAGGCGATCTACCGCTCGGTGCAGCGCCGCAAGGAGCGCCTCCAGAAGCGGCTCATCGAGCTGGAAGCGATCCTCGATGGAACAGCTCGCGATAGTGCCACCATTCCGAAAGGCCTTTCAGAGACTGACCTCGAGGACTTCGATTTTGACGATTACGACGACGTCGAACTCGAGCAACTGGAAGACGAGGCCATCGACCAGGCCACAGCAGCCGCGACCGTCCCCGAGCTCCGGGACGAGATCGACAAGCTGGCAAAACTGGAGAAGCTCACTGCCGCAGTCCGAGCATCAGGTACCGACAAGAAGTGGGAGGAGCTGTCCTCGATTCTCCAATCCGACGCTATGAACGCACCCGACGGCACAAAACGCAAGATCATCATCTTCACCGAGCACCGCGACACTCTCCACTACTTAGAGCGTCGCATCCGGAGCCTCCTTGGCAAACCAGAAGTCATCTGTGTAATCCACGGGGGCCTTCGACGGGCAGACCGACGCCGCACCCAGGATGCTTTCATCACCAACCCAGACATCCAGGTGCTCGTAGCCACGGATGCAGCCGGTGAAGGCGTTAACCTGCAGCGGGCCAACCTGATGGTCAACTACGACTTGCCGTGGAACCCAAACCGCATCGAGCAACGCTTCGGTCGCATCCACCGCATCGGACAGCAAGAAGTGTGCCACCTATGGAACATGGTCGCCCACAACACCAGAGAAGGTGCCGTATTCGAGCGGCTCCTCGACAAGATCGAAGAACAGCGCAAAGCGCTGGGCGACCAGGTCTACGACGTCCTGGGTGACTCATTCATCGACCGCTCGCTGCGTGAACTCCTTATCGAGGCGATCCGCTACGGCGATGATCCCGAAGTTCGGGCTCGACAAATGCGGATCATCGACGAGGGCATCGGCAAGCGACTAGAAGATGTCGTTGCTGAGCGCGCACTGGCAGTCGACATCCTCGGCAAGGCCCGCGTCGATGAGATCCGAGACATGATGGAACGGGCAAAGGCCCGCAAGCTCCAACCCGGGTTTATCCGAGCGTTCTTCCTCGACGCCTTCCGACTCCTGGGCGGTCGTATCACCGAACGGGAAGGTGGACGGTTTGAAATCACCCGCGTCCCTTCGGCAGTCCGATCCACCGAGCGGGAAGCGAAGGTCGGATCCCCGTTGCAGCCGGTCTACGAGCGCGTCACCTTCGAGAAGGAACTCATCAAGGTCGACGGCAAGCCACCGGCGGAACTGCTCAGCCCCGGCCACCCACTCCTTACGGCAGTCATCGACACCATTGGAGACCGGCATGGCGCACTGCTCCAACGCGGAACGGTGTTCATCGACCCCGACGATCCGACCGAAACCCCCCGGGCACTCGTCTACCTCGAACATGCCGTGAAAGACGGACGGCCCGGAGAAGATGGCGGTAGGCGGACAGTGTCTCGCCGCTACCAGTTCGTCGAGATCCCTGAAAGTAGCGACCCGAGCGATGCCGGCTATGCCCCCTACCTCGACTACCGGCCAGCAGACGAAGAACGCCCAATCCTGTCCGACACTCTCAGAGGTGAGTGGATCACAGCCGCGCTGTCAACGACCGCCCGAAGCCACGCCATCGAGAACCTCGCCGGACCCCACATCCAGGAAGTCCGTCGCATTACAGAAGACCGCGTCGCCCGGGTACGAGCCGCTGTCGTAGACCGGCTCACCAGCGAGATCAACTATTGGGACGCACGAGCCGCCGACGCCAAGGCCAAAGAACTCCAAGGTAAGAAGCCAAAGGGAGGCTTCACGTCCGGGCATGCTCGCAACATCGCCGACGACCTGCAGGCGCGTCTAGAACGCAGAAACCGCCAACTCGACCAAGAACTCGATCTCTCCAACCAACCTCCGACGGTCGTCGGCGGGGCCATCGTTATCCCCCAAGGTCTTCTCGACCGGCTCGCCGGCGAACGCACCCAGCCCCCGCACACCTACGCGAAGGATGTCGAGGAGGTCGACCGAAGGGCAGTCTCAGCCGTGCTTTCAGCAGAGCGGGCTCTCCAAAGGGAACCGCAGGAGATGCCCCACCACCAACCAGGCTACGACATCGAAAGCCGCGACCTCGAGAGCGGCGACCTCTACTTCATCGAGGTCAAAGGTCGTATCGAAGGATCCGACACCGTCACAGTGAAAGCCCGCCAGGTTCGGCAAGCACAAAACACCCCCGACCGGTTCATCCTCGCTCTTGTCTCCGTCCCAGAAGATCGAGCTGCGGATCCGACAGTGCGATACCTGTTGCGACCATTTCAGGGCACAGAGCTTCCATTCGCAGCGGTGTCGGTCAATCTCTCACTACCCAAGCTGCTCTCAGAAGCCGTGGAGCCGAGATGACGTACAAGAAGAAGTTGATCGAGGTGGCGCTGCCGCTCGACGCCATCAATCGGGAGGCTGCAAGGGAGAAATCCATCCGGCACGGCCATCCCTCAACTCTGCACCTCTGGTGGGCGCGTCGTCCGCTCGCTGCAGCGCGAGCTGTTCTGTGGGCGTCCTTGGTCAACGACCCTTCGGCAGACGTTGAGCTATTCCCGACCCTTGAGGCGCAGGAGACGGAGCGACAACGGCTCTTCCGGATCCTTGAGCAACTCGTGCGTTGGGAGAACTCGGACAATCAGCACATACTCGACGAGGCAACGAAGGAGATACTGGACTCGTGCGACGGCGAGTTACCCACTGTTCTTGACCCTTTCTGTGGAGGCGGATCGATACCGCTAGAGGCGCAGCGACTTGGGCTGCCCGCGTTCGGCGGCGATCTGAACCCTGTTGCCGTGTTGGTCTCGAAGGCGATGATCGAGATCCCTCCTCGGTTCGACCGGAAGCCACCGATGAACCCCGAAGCCCGGCAGGGGTCGGGTCTGAAGAGCTGGCGCGGAGCCCAAGGATTGGCAGAAGACGTCCGCTACTACGGGCTTCGGATTCAAGAACAAGCATTCGAGCGGATCGGAAGCCTCTATCCCAAGGTGCGGTTGCCAGCCAGCAAGGGAAGCGAGGACGCCACCGCGATTGCGTGGATCTGGGCGCGAACGGTGGCATCTCCAGATCCAGCATGGAGCGGAGATGTACCCCTTGTTCGCTCTTGGACGCTTCGTTCAGCGACTAAGTCAAAGCCCTCCATATGGATCGAGCCGATCATTGACAGACACCGCCAGGAGATCCGATACGCGATACGCGAGGGAGGGGAACCACCGGAAGGAACCATTGGCCGGAGCACAGCCGGGCGCTGCGTAGCAACGGGAACGCCATTCGGATTCGATTACGTACGTCAGCAAGGCCGAACGACGGGCTTCGGTCGCCATGCGATGGCGGCCGTAGCGCAGGGTCCCCGCGGTCGCGAGTATGTCGCCGGCATTGAGACGCCCGCATTACCCGCCGTGCACATTCCATCAGCCCTCGAAGCAGAGCTTCCCCGGAACCCGCGCGATTTCAAGACGCCGGGGTACGGGCTCGGCCATTGGAAGGACCTGTTCACAGACCGCCAACTCCTCGCACTTACGACATTCTCGGACCAGCTTCAAGAAGTTCGGATGGTCATCGAACGAGACGCTCAAGCGGCTGGCTTGACAATCGATGGCCGCCGACTCCGTGATGGCGGTGACCAAGGGACGGCATACGCGGACGCCGTGATGACGTACCTTGCTTTCGTTCTGGACAAGTGTGCCGACTATTGGTCCACGGTATGTACCTGGCACAATTCAAAGGAGCTGATCAGGAACACGTTCGCTCGCCAAGCGATTCCTATGACGTGGGATTTCGCCGAGGTGAACCCTTTCTCGGGATCAACTGGGAGTTGGCGGTCGATGCTGGATTGGGTTGCGAAGGCGATCGAACATCTGCCGGCGGTCGGGGCCGCGTCGGTGGCCCAACGAGATGCGACGGCGAGGGTCGCGGAGATTGCGAACCCAGTTGTAGTCACTGATCCTCCTTACTACGACAACATTGGGTACTCCGATCTCTCCGACTTCTTCTACGTATGGCTGAGAACGAGCCTTCGCGACGTCTGGCCCGACGAGCTATCCACTGTGCTCACTCCCAAGGCCGAAGAACTCATCGCAGACCCCTACCGCCATGGCTCCAATCCAGAGGCAAGGGCACACTTCGAGGCCGGGATGAAGGAGGTGTTCTCGTCCGTCGCCGCGCACCAGAATCCCGACTTCCCATCCGTCGTGTTCTACGCGTTTAAGCAGGCCGAGACGGACGCAAGCGGAACCGCGTCGACGGGCTGGGAGACCTTCTTGCAAGGCTTGAGGTCTGCGGGCCTCGCCATTACGTCGACATGGCCCGTGAGGACGGAACTGGTCAATCGTCCGCTAGCGATGAAGAAGGCAGCACTCGCATCCTCGATTGTCATAGCCTGTCGCCCCCAACACCCGATGGCCCCGCTGGCGACTCGCGGCGAATTCTTGGCCGCTCTCCGCCGGGAACTGCCGCCGGCGATCCGACTTCTCCAACGAGAGTCCATCGCACCCGTGGACATGGCTCAATCGGCAATCGGACCCGGAATGGCCGTCTTCTCTCGATTTTCGAAAGTCATCGAATCCGATGGTACCGATATGCCCGTTCGCCACGCTCTGACGCTCATAAACGAAGTGCTTCAGGAGGTGCTCTCCGAGGAGGAGACCGAGTTCGACGCTGATACGCGATGGGCCTTGACGTGGTATGAGCAGAACGGAATGAAACCAGGACTCTTCGGGGATGCAGAGACGCTGTCGAAAGCGAAGAACACATCGGTAGGCGGCGTAGTTCAAGCCGGTATCGCAGTCCAGCAGGACGGCAAGGTGTACCTGGTCGATCGGGATGATCTCGTCGCAGACTGGGACCCTTCTGCCGACACTCGTCTAACCGTTTGGGAGGTCACGCAAAACCTCATCGCATCCCTCGACGAGTCGGAGCTGGTCGCAGCAAATCTCCTGCGCTGGATCGGTACAGGGATCGGCGAGCGTGCCAGGCAGCTTGCCTACCTTCTCTATCAAGCAGCCGATCGGCGTGGATGGGCCGAGGAGGCTGTGGCCTATAACACCCTCGTTCAGGCGTGGCCCGATTTGGTCAAACTCGCCAGCCGATCTGAAACCCCAGTGCAGCAGAGATTGGGAGAATGATCTGAGTTATGGCGATGTCGAATCACGAACGTGTTGGAAAGGCCCTTACCCTCCTCCGGGATGGGATCCGGCCTGGGCTGGAGAAGGCCTGGCAATCAATGTACGGCAACGGGTGGACTCAGTCGGTAAACGACGCGTTGTACCAGCCGGACCGGAATCCCGATCCCGATGATCTCGCCTTCTTGCTGAAGGGGATGGAAGCCACTTGGAATCAGTTCTTCAAACAAGTGTTTTCCAAATCTGAACGCAGCTACGTCATCCTGCTGAGGGACGCACGGAACGACTGGGCGCACAACAAGAAGTTCAGCTCTGACGAGACCTACCGCATTCTCGACTTCTGCGAGATCCTCCTGAAGGCCTTCCACGCAAGTGAACACGTCGAGCAAGTGCAGGATCTTCGCAAGGGTCTGCAGCGACAGGTGTTCTCCGAAGAGGCACGAGGCGAGCAACGCAAGCTGGCCGCAGAAGCAACCAAAGGCGAGCCAGCCGCGGGTTTGGCGCCGTGGCGCGAGATCGTCGCTCCCCATCCAGATGTCGCGCAGGGCCGTTTCGAACAGGCCGAGTTCGCTGCTGATCTCTACCAAGTGCTTCACAGCAAGGCTGACGAGGAGTATCAGGATCCGACGGCCTTCTTCGCCCGCACCTACATCACCGATGGGCTCCGCGACCTGATCAGGATCGCTGCCTCGCGGCTCTCGGGCAGGGGCGGCGACCCGATCGTCGAGCTGCAGACCAGCTTCGGCGGCGGGAAGACGCACAGCCTCATCGCCCTCTTTCACCTCGTCGCCGGCGTACCGACATCTGTGTTGTCCGGGGTCGACGACGTCCTTGCGGATGACGACCTGTCGATCCCAAGTGAGGTACGGCGGGCGGTGTTCGTCGGGCAGATGGTGTCACCGTCAACACCGCAGGAGAAGCCAGACGGGACCAAGGTTCACACCCTGTGGGGTGATCTCGCGTGGCAGCTCGGCGGCGTCGAGGGCTACAAGATCCTTGCCGAGGACGACCAGAACGCGACCAACCCTGGCGCCAAACTGATCGAGCTCTTCGAGAGGTTCGGGCCCGCACTGGTGCTCATCGACGAATGGGTCGCCTACGCCCGCGACCTTCCCACCAAGACCGACGAGATGAGACTTCCGGGCGGCGACTTCGACACGCAGTTCACGTTTGCCCAGGCGCTCACCGAGGCCGCTTCAGCAGTGGACAACACCCTGGTGCTGGTGTCGATACCCTCCTCGGATCTGGAGGTTGGTGGCGAGAAAGGTCAGCTTGCCCTCGCCAAGCTCAAGAACGTTGTTTCCCGTAAAGCAGCCCAGTGGCGACCGGCGTCGACTGATGAGTCGTTTGAGATCGTGCGTCGCCGGCTGTTCGAACCAGTCCCGGCGTCCGAGGCAAAGAAACGCGACGCGGTGATCCGCGCCTACCACAACCTGTATTTGGATAGCCCCGCCGACTTTCCATCCGAGTCGAAGGAGGGCGAGTATCAACGGCGGATGGCGGCGGCCTACCCGATCCATCCTGAGCTGTTCGACCGACTCTATCAAGACTGGTCGACCCTGGAGCGATTCCAACGTACCCGCGGGATGCTGCGATTGATGGCGACCGTCATCTCGGAGCTGTGGAAACGGGGCGACTCGTCGTTGATGATCATGCCAGGGACCATCCCGATGGATTCGGGTGCGGTCGTCTCCGAGCTCACCAAGTATCTCGATGACCGGTGGGAGCCGATCATCCGTACCGATGTCGACGGACCTAACTCGCTGCCCCTCCGCATTGACCAGGCTCGGCCGAATCTCGGGAAATATTCGGCGACTCGACGGGTGGCCCGTGCTACCTATGTCGGGTCGGCTCCACGCCAGGAGGATCGTCGAGGGGTCGATCTGAAGCACATCGTGTTGGGTTGTGTCCAGCCGGGAGAGAAACCGGGAGTGATACAGGACGCTCTCCGTCACTTGTCGTCGGAGGCCACATACCTATACAGCCAGGGCGCCCAGTACTGGTACGACACCAAACCCACCCTCACTCGTTTGGCGGGCGATCGGGCCGAATCGAATTTCACCGACGATGACGCCGACATCGAGATCCGCAACCGGGTGCAGGCCGCCCGGTCCACTGGTCCGTTCGCAGCGGTGCACGTCTTTCCCGATGGCCCGGGGGACGTCCCCGACGAGGACGACGGTGTCAGGCTGGTGATCCTGCCCGCGACTTCTCCCCACCGAGGCGCCACCGACGAGTCACCCGCCGTGAAAGCAGCCGCCGCGATCCTCGAGCAAAGGCAGGGCGGGCCACGGATCAACCGCAACCTCCTCGCCTTCCTCGCCGCCGACCCCAACCGAGTTCCCGAACTGAGATCGGCGGTATGGGACTGGATGGCGTGGAAGTCGATTCTCGACGAGAGAGGCGCCGACGGACTCGATTTGTCTGGGTCGGAGATCAAGCAGGCCGAAACCAAGCTGCAGGAGGCCGACGACACCATCCGGCAGCGGATCGGTGAGACGTTCCAACATGTCCTCACACCTAAGCAGCAGCCCGGCAAGGCGGAGATCTCGTGGCAAGCGATCCGGGCGGCAGGAAATGGCGACCTAGCTGCCAAGACGGCCAAGAAGCTGGAATCATCTGAGGAGTTGATCTCCTCCTACGGCGGGATTCGGATACGGATGGATCTCGATCGGCCCGAGGCAAGCCTGTGGGACGGCGACCACATCGGAGTCCGCCGCTTATGGGGCTACTACTCCCAGTACCTGTACATGCCGAGGCTCGCCAACTTCGGAGTTTTCGCCGCTGCCGTCTCAGATGGAGCAGCCCAGATCAACTGGGAGCAAGACACATTCGCTTTCGCAGATGCGCACGACGAGTCAACCGACCGCTATCGAGGACTCAAAACCGGCGAGCACGTCGGAGTGGGGATGAGCCAGACCGCTGTCGTCGTCAAGCCCGATCGGGCTCGGCGTCAGCTTGACGAGCAGACCGTCGATGAACCCGGAGCGGTGGGCGGCAACGAGGACGACGGTGGGGATCAGCCCAAGCCCCCGGGGCTCGTCGTGCCGACCCGTTTCTACGGTCGCAAGCACCTGGACCCAGTTCGGGCAATCCGAGACTTCGGAGATCTCATCAACGAGGTCGCCTCCCACCTCGGCAACGCAGAGGGCAGCAAGGTGTCCATCACCGTCGAGATCAATGCCGAATCCGACGGATTTGATGATCGCACCCGTCGAACGGTCAGCGAGAACGCGACCCAACTGGGATTCGAGTCCCACGAGTTCGAGGAATGACAAATAGATCGCAGGATCAGGCACCAATCAGACGAAAGCCAACCAAACGAGGTAGACCGTGGAAGCCAGGAATCGGAACTTGCCAGAATGGTTCAATCGGATCCGGACAGGACAGATCCGATTGCCACGGTTCCAGCGCTTCGAAGCGTGGGGCCACAATGAGATCTCGAACCTCATCGAGGCCGTGTTGAACGGTCTACCCGCAGGCTCAACGCTCGTCCTTGAGCTAGGCAGCGAGGAACCATTCATAAGCAGACAGATGATCGGCTCCCCCGATCCGGTCGAACGACCCACCGAGCACCTGCTAGACGGTCAGCAGCGCCTCACTGCCCTCTGGCGGTCATTCCACGACGACTATGAAAACCGCACATACCTGCTCTCCCTCGAGCCGGATGAGGAGCACGGCGGCGTCCGTGTCCCCCGGATGCATTCACAGGCCCGCTGGTCGCGCAACGGCAAGCGGTACCCCGTATGGGCGGACGATCCAGTTCAGGTCTGGGGCCGGGGCTTCATTCCACTGCGTCTGCTTCGGCCCGGCGATATCCACCAAGAGATAGGCCGCTGGTGCGACTCAGCGACCACCGATGATGTTGTCGCCAGCCGCGCCCTGGAGCGGCAAATCAACGCGCTCCGCGAATCCATAGCCGCTTACAACATCCCGTTTCTTGCTCTCCCCTCGGAGACCCCCAGGGACGTCGCACTGAACGTCTTCGTCAAGCTCAATACGACATCCGTCAGATTGACCGCCTACGACATCATCGTCGCCCAACTTGAAGCCGCTACAGGTCAGTCCCTGCACGATCTCATCGGCGAAGTCCACGCCGCCGTTCCGATGGTGGGCGCCTACATCGACGCCGAAGACCTCGTGCTGGACACCGCCGCGCTACGTGATGATCGTGCGCCCACTCAGGCCAGCTACTTCAAGTTGGATCTCGATCGGGTTGTCAACGAGTGGTCGAACATCGCAGCAGGCATTAGATGGGCCATCTCCTTCCTCGAGGACGAATCGGTATACGACGGCAGGCGTCTCCCAACCACCGCAGTGCTACCAATCCTCTCTGCCCTCCACCCGCACGTGCCCGAGGATTCCGACGAGCACGGCAAAGCACGATCGCTTCTCCGCAGCTACGTCTGGAGGTCGTTCCTCACAAGTCGATACGAGAACCAGGCGGCGACGCGTCAGCTGCAGGACCTTCGCGGGTTGCGCGCACGCTTGCGTGGGGAGGACGCCCCGGAGGCACCGATATTCAACGAGGACCTCTTCCCGCTCCCGACGGTAGAGGTCTTCAAGCGAGCCGGCTGGCCGAGCACGAAAGAGATCCTCGCCCGCGGCATCCTGGCCGTGTCACTTCGCGCTGGCGGGCGAGACATTGCTGACGACACGCCTGCCACCAGAGAGCAGCTCCCGCGACGCGAGTATCACCACCTGTTTCCTAACTCGCTACTGGTCAACCAAGGCCAGGTCTCGGAAGCGGAGAGCTTCCGCGCCCTGAACTGCGCCCTGATCACGTGGAAGACCAATCGAGACATATCAGCGAAGGAGCCCGTTCGCTATTTGCGTGATCGCATCGACCGAGGAGACCTGAGCGAACAAGACCTTGCCAATCGGCTCGCCACTCACGTCATCCCATACGATCAGTTGAATGTCGGTGGCTATTCGAGCTTCGCCGATGAGACTGAACGGGCGGATCACATTCGGGCCGATTACGGAGCGTTCATTGATGCCCGAGCCGAACTCATCGCCAAGGCAACCGCCGAACTCTGCAAGGGCCGGCGATGGCCGTCTTGACAACCGACCAGCCAGATTGACCGGTCGGACCAGCAGAAATTGCCAATGTCAAGTTGAAGAATCGACAGGGCAGAAGAGAGGCCTGGTGACCAATCGAGAGCGAATCCTGAAACTGATCCAGTCCGTTCCGGGGCTCACGGATGGCGAAATCCGGAAGCGAACCGGCATCGAACCTCATCAGCAGGTCAACCAAATCTGCCGGTCGCTGGCCTCCGCTGGAGTTACCAAGCGAGTCACGGGACCCAAGGGAAGAATACTCAACCTGCCCGAAGCGGAGACGATCGAAGCGCCTTCGATCCCACCACCAGCGCAGCGCTCCTTGCAGACTCCGACCCGATCGAGACTAGAAGCTTCACGGCTTCGTCCTAAGCCTCCGGTCCCAACGCTCCGACTTGCCGGCTGTTTGATCGTGGTGCCGTGTTCTGGATCGAAGAGGAGGGGCGACGCACCACCCACGCAAACCTCGATTCTTGACGCGCTACCACGGGACCTCCACAGAGAGTTGTCAGATCGAAGGCGCCACAACGCAGCTTCTGCGGGTGTCGACGAGTCGACGCTCCTCCCTGCTGCTCAGCGATACGAAGGGACCTTCTACAAAGCTGGGCGGTCTGCACTGCGAGAACTGGCAGATCAAGCGGCGCGCATTGTCATCATCTCCGGTGGGTACGGACTGGTGCTCCCAGACGAGCCAATCGGGATGTACGAGCAAGTGTTCCGTCCAGCGATGTGGCCGAACCGGCTGATCGAACGTTGCCTTGCCGGCTTCGCTGAAGCGAACAAAGTGATACAGGTCATTGGGGTGCTGTCGGCCACTACCGGCTACTCCACTGTGTTCCGACGAACCCGATGGCCGAAGCACGTCGAGGATGTGATTCTCGCCAGTCCGCGGTCAGCACCGGGTGCGATGGTGAAAGCGCCGCGCGCCCAGGGGGAATGGATGACAGCCATTGCCGAGAGGGGGCGCCTGCCCGAGAGCCGGACAAGTTCGGATGGCCTGCAGATGGAGATCACACGCCAGTGACAAGCCGTGATGTACGTATCGCCGAACACCTGGCCAAGGTCCTCACGGACAGTCGCCGATCGGAGTCGCCCTCCGGTTTCCCATGCGATCGCCAGCTTGCCTCGCACCCAGGTCTCTACTCGTGGTGGGGGGATGAGGAAGCCCGGTCGATGATCGGCACTCAACTCGGGACCACTATCCCGTCACTCGTATACGCGGGTCAAGCCGGCGCCACACGCTGGCCCTCCGGGAAAATATCAACCGCAACCTTGGCCAGCCGAATCCGCGGCAACCACATCAACGGGAACGCATCGTCATCGACTTTCCGACTGACGCTCTCAGGGTTGCTGCTGGACCCACTAAGTCTGACGGTGCTTAGGCCCGGTCGGCTCGCACCAGACGACAACAGGGTCGTTTCCGACTGGATCAAGAAGCACCTCGAAGTAGCGATCGTTGCCTATGACGACCGCGATTCGCTGGGGCGCATCGAGGCAGCGGTGCTCGACATGCTCGACCCACCCGTGAATCTCGAGGGCCGTCCGAACACACCCCCCCGTCGCCTGTTGACGAGCCTTCGCAGGCGGATCACTTCGAGCGACTAGCTACTTGCCCCTGAAGAAGTGGGTCCGGGGTGATGGTGGTTGCGAGGATCTCTGAGGCGGTAGCGGCTTGTTCGGTGGTCGGTCGATGGGCGGGCTGGTTAGGGGTTGAGGCGGGCGATTTTGGTGAGGTTGTGGGCTAGGACACCGTGTCCGCACCAGGTTCGGGCGCCTTCGATGCCGGTGAGGTGGCTACGGGACCAGCCGTGTTGTCGTTTCAGGCAGGCGATGCGGCCCTCGGCTCCGGTGCGCCATCGGACGAGTTCTCGGAACTCGTCGGTGTCGATTTCGGTCTTACGTTTCTGGGTTGGTGTGCCGGGTCTGGGGATGGCGACGTAGCTGACCCCGACATCGTCGATGAGGGCTTTGTCGACCGAGGCTTTGCCGTAGCCCCGATCGGCAGTGACCTGATCGGGAGGCCGCCCGCAGCGCCGTTTCACTCGTTCGATGGCGGGGATGAGCTGCGGCGCGTCAGATGGGTTTCCGATCTCGACGGTGTGATCCAAGATGATGCCGTCTTCGTTGTCGACGATCTGGGCTTTGAATCCGAATTCGACGGGTTTGCCGAGCCGCCCTTTGCGGATCGGGCGGGCATCGGGGTCATGGAGCGACACCAGCCTGTTTGACCCTGGCGGGGTGTCACCGGCGAGGCGCTGTCGGGTCTGGTCGATGACACGGCCGGCCCGTTCGATCAGCGTTTCGAGATCGTCGATCGTAGCTGCGACCCTTCCGGCTTCGGGAGTGTCTGGGTGGCGTCGCAGATGGGCTCGAGCGTTGGTCACGATCCTGGCAGCATCAGCCATCGCTTCGGTCGTGAGGTCCGCGATCTGGCCGGTGATGGCCAACACTTCGTCTTTGGCTTCGCCACTGCGGCGACGCAGCCACACCCCTATCGAATGGGCATGACGCTGCACCTCGGTGACGTGATCGGTGACCGAGGTCCGCCTCGCCGCCCCGGCTGCTTGGATCCGTCCGATCAGGCGGGATGCCTTGCCGACCGCTCTAGTCAGCAACCCCGAATCGGTCGGATACTTGACGTCGGCCTCGACCACCGTGGTGTCCGCCCGGACCCGGCTCGTCTTCACCAACCGGGCCTCCACTGCCTTGGTGATCAACACCTCATTGAGCTGGTCCACTGTCGCTGACCCGCAGCGGGTCGTGATCTTCAGCAGCGTGGTCGGATGCGGCACCCGGCCTCCCACCCCGATCCGAGCGAACCGCTGCCAGCTGATCGAATCAGCCGTCTCCCGGCACAACGTCTCGAAGCCGAGCCGGTACCGGTTCTTCAAGAACATGAGCCTCAGGTAAGTCTCCATCGGAATCGACGGCCGCCCCCACGACGAGTCAAAGTGCCTCTTGAACGGCTCGAAAAAGCGGGGATCGTCCAACAACTCGTCCACCCGAGCCAACTCCGCCGACATCGGCACCACCCCCTCGGGCAACACCGACTCCCACAACGTCGCCTGATCACCTACCGTCCGCAACATGATGGCTCCAATCCGTACTAGCCCTACGGGTTGGAGCCATCATCGTCACCCCGCCCCCAAAACGCGAGGACCACCACCCGAGTTTTTCAGGGGGAAGTAGCTAGGCGCCTACGAATCAGATCAGCGAGCGACTGCACCAAGGCTTCGATCGCTTGGACCGTTCAGTGCTCGAAGATCCTCGTCCATATTCCGGCGGGCGACCATCCATGTTGTGCGACGGGCGACGTCCCGACTGGGAGGCTCGGGTCCCAGAAGATGGCTGGCATCGTTGGGAACTTCAAGTTCGATTCGGACGTGAACCGCTCGATCGACGATCCGATCCCACGCAGCTCGTCGATCGGGTTCGGTGGGCCGCTCGCCGATGACATCGACTATCCATCCGGGTGGCTCGTATGCGATGGCGTCGAGCCGGTCTCGATGTCGGGCGCGTGTCTCCTGGCGGAGGGCGATGTATTCAGCAAGAAGGTCGTCCCGACCGTCGACGGGTCTTCTTGCCTCTCCGAATTCGAGCTGGCTCTCGAGGTCCGCCAAACGGGCCTGCAGCTGTGCATCGGTGATCGTGCGAGGTCCTCGCCCGGAGTCAGAAGCCGCCGGCTCCGCTGCGGTGCGACCAAGGGCGGTAATGAGGGCAGGCAACCGTTCGGGGTGTTGGTGGGTTAGGTGCGTGCATTCGCTCTCTTTGACGTCCGGATCGGTGAGGTAGATCGTGTTCGCCTCCCGGCCTCGGCTCATCGTGACGTAGAGCCATTCCCGGTCAACGCCGTCTCCGGCGACCGTGTGCGCGCGCCGGGCGGTTGCGCCTTGAGCCTTGTGGCCGGTGAGGGCGTAGCCCCAGTCGAGGTTTCCTTCGTCGAGGTACCAATGGGGAACGGTGACGGTGTTGTTAGTGCGGTCGAGTCTGAGCGTAATCGTGCGCCGTTCAGTGTCCACAGCCATTACGGTTGCGAGATCACCGTTGAGCACACCCAGCCGCGAACGGTTCTTGAGGCACACAGCTCTGTCTTCGGCCTGGAATAGGCGATCGCCTGCGTTTACCGCCGGTCCGTGGAGCAAGCCGGATTGGGCGATGAGAGCCCGAGCCCGCTGGTTGAGCTGATCGACGGTGGTGTTGCGATGTCCGATGAGCAGCACCTGGGCAAGGTCACCGGTGTCTTGGACGTCGCTGTACCAGGCATCAACGGCTTGGACGATGGTGTCATCGGGGGTAGCGGCGACGTTGATCAGTCCGCGCCGGTCATACATGGCCACCGCCCGCGAGATCGAGCCGTGGCGGAGTTCGGCCAGGGCGGTGCGTTCCCATTCCTGGTCCTGGCGGACGTTCTCAGTCAGCTCGATGGCGGGGAGGCGAGCCGTCAGCGCGGCGAACAGGCCGCCGGCGTCGATCTCGGCGAGCTGGCGATGATCGCCGATCAGGATGAGTTTCCCGGAGGCTGCTTCGACCAGGTCGGAGACCGCAGCGAGCTGGCGGCTGCCGACCATACCTGCCTCGTCGACCACGACGATCGCGCGGGTTGGGAGACCACCGGCTGCCTTGGTTTCCCACAGGAAGCGGGTGATGGTGGCGGATGGGATGCCGGTGGCGGTTTCGAATCCGGCTGCGGCCCGTGCCGCCAATGCCGTTCCGACCACGGGTGTCCCGGTCTCGGTGGCGAGTTCCCCGATGATGGCCATGACAGTCGTTTTGCCGGTCCCGGCTGCCCCCACGCCGATGTCGATGGTGTTTCCTGACCCGGTGAACCGGTGGACCATCGCCCGTTGGCCGTTGGTGAGGTCCGTGTGCGCCGCGAGGGCGGCCTCGACCTTCGCCTCAGGGATAGTCCACCGGTCGGCTGCGATACCTTCCTGGGCGCGGTCGATGACTCGTTGTTCGATGGTGAGGAGTTCAGTGGTTGTGTAGCGGCGTTCGTTGACCAGCCCGGGGAAGATGTCGCCGTTGCTACGCCGCATGGTCGGTGGTTTCCTCGAGTTGACCAGCTCAAGCAGCCGGTCCAGTTCGGCGGTGTCGAGCTCGATCGGCAGGTCGCTCGCTGGGTCAGTGGGGTGGATGGGGAGGATAGGGACCACGTCCGAGCGACGGAGGAATGAGTCGGCGATGGCCTCGACGTCGCTTCGTCGTCCGCCTTCGGGGAGGGCTTCTGCTGCGGCTTTGATGGCGTCACCTCGTCCGAAGGTCGACGCCTGGGCGGTGAGCCCGTCGGCGGATGCCATCCGGTCGTGGATGGTGTCGGGGTCGGGCACCGTGACCTCCCGGTTGCGCTCCAGCACGGCTGTCACCGACTCGGGGGTGAGTCCGATCTCGGCGCCCCGCTCCAGCCACACGGGCATCAGGCTGTCGATGGGGTGGTCTTGTTTGGGACTTCGTGTCGCGAGCGTGGCGATTTCGTTGGCGGCTGCGGTGTCGGCGTAGCCGTGGGAGTCACGCCACTCCTCGATTGCCTGGCGGCGTTTCGAGAAGGTCATGATCTGTTCCCGGGTGAAGCCCTCGATGTCCGCCACACCGCTACGGACCGGCTGCCAGCGGACCCCGAGCCGTTCGGTGAGGCGGTGGCGCAGTTCGGCTTCGTGGAGGTAGCCAGCGGCCAGCTTGTGCCGATACAAGAGACGTCCATCAATCGCCCGCCACGTATCGTCGACACCCTTCACCCGGTTCCCCACAACCACGTGGGTGTGCATCTGAGGATCATCCGCCCGGCTCGTGAACTCAGTGAACCACGCCGAGACGTATCCGTGGGTTCGAATCGGCCATGTCTCGACCCGATAGCGAGGACTTCCGTTGTCGCCGAGGATCGGCTGGCCCTCAACGTCGCGAACCGGGGTTCGCGATGCTCCCCGCGTCGACGACGCAACCGATTCCAAGTAGGTGAGCGCCTCGGCGGTGGACTCCTCGAACGCCTCGACCACGTGGCGTCGAACCTGGTCGTCCCCGAAGGCCCACAGCAGCGACACCGACTTGTCAGCCGAGAACGTCAGATCCCAGGCCGCCACGCCGTCCTTGCGAAGCTGACGCCCGAGCTGCTCCCCCGTCGCCGGGTGCTGACCGTCGAAGAGCCGCACCAGGCCCTCCGCCGACACGATGCCCTCCAGTCCTTGCTCCACGGCGCCGCTGCCGTGCCAACGACCAGTGGCGGTTCCACCTCGCAGGTAGTAGTCCTCCCGGGGTGTGATCTCGCCCAGTTTCTGGAGGTAATAGTCCTTGTGGGCCTTGGCGATGCTCAGCATCCAGACCCCCCGATCCGGTCAACTGATACACCCGCAACAACCTGTTGCACGTGCGTGTGGTGTTGAGGGCAGTTGGATGACAGGCGGGTGCACGCGTGGACGAGGTCCTTGGCTGCGGTCGCCTGAGTTGGGCGATGGATCTGCCTTGTGTCCATTGACCTGAACTTGCTCATGTCGTCGATCCTGAGGGGGGACCCTGTCAGTCGACGGTCATTTCGAGCGTCTCTGAGGTCATTTCCGGTGCGATTGGCAGGTAATCAGGCGGGGCGGGCACCGGCGCTCCCGGGAGTTGGGCCGATGCGGGGTGACGCCACCTACGGCCAGCCACCGCTCAACGAGCCCATGGATAGGGCATCTACAGCCGGCCACCTGAAGGTGATCCGTCACCCGAGTTTTCGCCGACCGCAAGTTGGAGGGTTTCTGACAGGGTTTCTGACACTCGAACAACAGGGTCGAATCGGATCATCCGAGGGTGGAAAGCACGCGAACCACCGACCGCAGCGATGTCGTGGATTATCTCCACGATCAACTCCGGGATTCGCTCGCCGAGCTGGTCACCTCGGACGACTGGCAGCGAGCCCTGGCGGTGGCGGCCCGGTTCCACGACTATTCGTTCTCCAACACCCGGCTCATCTGGGCGCAGTCACTCGCCCGAGGTTTCACGCCCAGGCGGGTGGCCGGCTACCGGGCTTGGCAGGGGCTCGGCCGCCAGGTACGTAAGGGCGAGAAGGGTCTGCAGATCCTCGCTCCGGTTGTCCGCAAGGTCGCAGCCGAAGACGGCGAGGAGAAGGAAGAGGAACGGCGGGTGGTCGGCTACCGGGTCGTCCACGTCTTCGATATCGCCCAGACCGACGGCGAACCGCTCCCCGAGGTCACCGCAGCCCTGGTGGATGGTGAGTTGCCTGCCGACTGGAACCACGTCACCAACCTGATCACCGAGGCCGGTTTCGGATTCCAGGTCGCCGATGATCAACGACTTGGGGAAGCGAACGGCATCACCGATTGGCGCCATCGGGATGTCGTTGTTCGTGCCAGCCTGCCCGGCGCACAGCGTTTTAAGACCGCGGTGCACGAACTCGCCCACGTGCGGCTGCACGAACCAGAGTCAGGAGACCGGCCGGCGTGTCGTGGCATCGTCGAAGTGGAAGCGGAATCCGTCGCCTATGTGGTCTGCGCAGCCCTCGGAATCGACAGCGCCGGCTACAGCCTGCCCTACGTGGCATCGTGGAGTGGAGGCGACGTCACCAAGGTCACAGCTACCGCCAATCGGGTCATCGGCTGCGCCCGCACCGTTTTCACCGAGATCGAACACCACCGCGAACTTCAGCTCGACCCGGCATCGAACGAGTCGCTGGTCCAGACGCAGCCTTCTCCTGCCGTGGAGCTACCGCCAAGTTCCGAGCTCATGGAGGTCCTCGAAGCTGCGGTGACGTTCTACCGCCACCAACTCGAAAACGACAGCAGAGAGCGGGCTCTCAGGTTCCTGCATTCCCGCGGCATCGGGGAGGAAGCGACGTCGGTGTGGCATCTGGGATGGGCTCCTGACTCCTGGCGGGCCTTGACCACCGCTCTCCTCGATCAAGGGTTCAGCGAGGACATCCTCATCGAAGCTGGTGTCGCCGGCCGGGCTCGGACTGGACGCCTCTACGACCGGATGCGCAACCGGGTCGTCTTCCCCGTCTTCGACCCCAGCGGACGACCTCGAGGTTTCGCCGGCCGCCTCCTCGAAGGCGAAGGGCCCAAGTATCTCAACACCCCCGAGACCGAGCTCTACCGGAAGCGGTCGCTCCTCTACGGCCTTCACCTCGCCCAAGAACCCATCCGAGAGATCGGCAACGCCATCGTGGTAGAGGGCTACCTCGATGTCATCGCCGCTCATCAAGCCGGATTCACCAACGCCATCGCCACAGCCGGCACCGCCCTCACCTCAGAGCACCTCCACCAGCTCGGGCAAATCGCCGGCAAGGTAACGCTTGCGTTCGACGGCGATAACGCCGGACTGCGTGCTGTGGAGCGCGTGGCCGAACTCGATCTCGCCGGCCGCCAACTGCGCATGTCGGTCGTCCGGCTGCCCCCGGAGCGTGATCCCGCCGACCTCCTCATCGACAATACGCGGTCGTTCCAGCAGGCCCTCGCCGGCGCCATCCCAATAGAGCACCACCTCATCGAACAGATCGTCGGGGCTCACAACCTCAAGGAGCCAGAGGCAACCGCTCGGGCGATCCGACAGGCATCATCGGTAATCGCACGTGTCACCGAGCCCCGCGACCGGGCTCAAGCCACCGAACACCTCGCCCGCACCACCGGCCGAGATCCGGCAATCATCGAAATGGCACTCGCACAGGCCCGGTCGGCTCGATGCCGCCACCCGGTCCGCGAGATCGGCATTGGGTGACGTCAGCCGCGCTCGGAACCTGGCACCGCTGCCAGCGGTCGCCGGAGCCGATTTCGACGATCTGGCTGGACGGTTCCCCGCCTTGCGGCATGGGAAGGCGGGGAGGTGGCATCGACCCTCAAGCAGCTAGAGAAGTACGCCAAGGCCACACACACCCCTGTCGGATTCTTCTTCCTCACCGAGCCACCTCGCGAGGCTGTTCCCATCCCCGACTTCCTGACCTTCGCCGACGAACAAGTCAGCCGGTCCACACCCGACCTGTTGGACACCGTGTATCAGTGCCAGCAACGACAGGAGTGGTTCCGCGACTACGCCCGAACCAACCGGCTCGACCCGATCCCCCCTCTGCGGGGCCTGGCCAGGCTCAGACCATGATCGCTTTCGACGCTAACGACTACCTCGTCGACGGGCTGATGAGGCTGCCGCCGACCTCTTCGACGACGCGTGCCGGGTCTCGACAGGTGGAGAAGAGACCGAGCGGGGGCGAGGTGGTTAGGCTCCGGGACCCCCTTGAGTTGGCCACTGACGTGGAGTCGGTCCTCGGCGAGCAATCGAGTAGGCCGCCGGTTACGCTCTGTGAGGAGATGCAAGGGCCGCGCACCGACTCCTCGAGGACGAATCGCGATTCTGGGGAACTCCACAGAAAACGAAACCTGATGATGGCGCCGCGCATGGTGCCATTGGTTGCTCACGTTGAACAGATACGTGGCGAGCGAGGCACGGACAGGGTTCCTGACTTCGATCCGACAGAAGCTGGGGTCGAGGCGCGGGTCTTGCTGCTGCTAGAAGCACCCGGACCAAGAGCAACTCGGGAGCGCGGTGGGTCGGGCTTCGTCTCTCCTGACAACAACGACGCCACAGCGGAGAACATGTGGTGGCTGCTTCGTGAAGCCGGCGTTGACCGCCGGTCTGAGGTTGCGACTTGGAATGTGGTTCCGTGGTATGTCGGTGACGACCACAGGATCAGAGGAGTCAGGGTTGGAGATCTGGATGAGGCGAGACCCTATGTTGAAGAGCTGGTGACTCGTCTTCTCCCGGATCTCCGAGTCGTGCTGCTACTCGGGAGGAAGGCCTCCAAGGGATGGGCTCGGTTGAAGCTCGACGTGCCCTCAATCGAAGCACCCCACCCCTCCCCCGTGAACCTCAACAGTCGCCCGGACCACCGCCAGCTCATTCGTGACGCTCTGGTCAGAGCGCGGCAGGGTGCGGGGTTCGGATAGAGAGGGAACAACCGACCACCCTGCAAGTTGTGGCGTGGATTCGCTGAACCGGGACGCCGGAGCGAAGGGCGATCGTTGCGTGCGTGTGACATGGACCACGCAACCGGATTCGGCGAGCGGCGTGCGTGATGCCCTCCGAAACACCGCCTTTGGCTGCCGGTCGCGTACGAAACGCGAGCCAGAGGGTCGCCGCCGTGCGGGTTCGTCAGCTGTCGTTGAGCCAACGACCGCCGCTCTACGAGCCCGCTGCAGAGCCGATGCGAATCAGAAGGGCCGCGATCTCAACTGCAGCTGCCGCGATCTCAGCCGTATCGCGCTCGAACCTGTGAGCGATTGAGTTGCGAGCTCGAGTGACGGCGCACTGCGCTGCGATTCGTTCGCCTACATCGTCGATCCCGGCCACATGTAGTGCCAGCGCCACTTGGACGTCGACCGGTAGGCTCTCTCGGCATACCCAGTTGTCATGGTCCGGCTTGCGGGCGTAACCCGATCGTTCCTCGACAGCCTTCAAGGCTTGGACAATGTTTGCTTCGAAGCCGTCTCGCCCCAACTCAATCGTTGCGGACCGTGCTAGGTTCTCGACGGCAACGTAGGCCGTGAGAAGCCGCCACCAAGGAGCCCGTTCTTGCAGGCTTGAGTGGTAGGCGACAAGGGCGAAGCGTCGATAGGTTCGTGATTGCTCGAGCCGTTTCTGGTCCTTGGTGTCGCCACTTGTGAGTTCTGATGTCGATCGGTGAAGGATCGGTAGCTCGATGTGTAGGCAGGCAAGTGCGGCCTCAAGGAGCGTCATGTCCGCCTCGATGGTGGACGACCGAGATGAAAGCGTCAGGGACGGTGCCCGTTCTGTCAGTGTGCAGATCCACTTGTCATCCTCGCTGTGTCGCAGGAAGAGCTGTTCCTTCATCCCATTCGAGACGAACGGCTCAGGAATATGAGCGGCGGCCATCGCAGCGGCCGCGTCGAGGAGCGATCCGTAGATGTGTTTGAGGTGGTCTGCGCACCACAGGATTCTCTGCATTGCCACTGCTTCGTCTCTGAGCGTGAGTTCGATGCTGAGGGACACGTGAGATATCACCTCGGATGCACGACTCTCGATGCTGGCAGTGATCTCGGGAGAGTCAGCGACGCTCGTGCTCGAAAGGAACTCATGCATCGTTCCGAGCCCGTAGCTGTGAACCGTCCGTCTGAGCGCGGCCTCCATCTGTAACTGCATCGGACCTGTCTCAAGAACGACTTCAATGTTTGGATAGCCGTGCGGGCTCCATACGGCCCGACGCCGCTGACCGAGATCAGAACGACACTCGTAGAGACGTACGAGGCGGATCGCACCTGGCTCCACTACGAGCTCGTTCGGATCCCTGCGGCGGGCGAAGCAGCCCCGCACCACATGCGTACAAGCAGTCGCGTCGGCGCACCGCGGGTCACCAGGACACACGAGCACCGGGGTTTGACAGCTCGGAACAAACACGCACGGGAGAATTGTCTGCTCTTCCACGTCGATAGTGTTCCACACCCCGCCGTCGATCAGGTCGGGTGAGGCTACGGCGTCCTTTCCGGACGGGTTACCCGGAGATCACAGTGTGAAGGGGGATTGCGGTCCACTCCAGCGTGGAGATCCGGCGGCGGCCGCTCCAGCTCCGATTCCGTTGTTGACCTTCGCAACCTAAGCCCGAGGGCAGGGGGTGTCCTCCCCTACCCCACCCCTCGCAGGACGAAACGGCACGATCGTCGAGTATCGCCTGGGTGATCGGATCACGTGCATGCAGCTCATGGCGACATTGCGCCGGTCCGGTCTGACACATCGTCGACGGCGGTGCCACCACGGCGAGGGTGCACGATGCCGGAAGGTGCACCCCACCGCATGGCCATCAGGCGGGCGTAGAGCATTGACCGGATCGATGGCACCATTTGCTTGCCGCTTCGAGAGCGTCCGCCGTTCAGGATCTCGCACCGATCCTCGTCACTCCCCGATAGGGGTGAACCTGGCTGCGCCGGGGTGTCAGCCATCACGTTACGGCGAGCACACAGATCCTGAGATCTCGCGTAGGTAAGTTAGGACCTCTGCAAGCCCGACAATGTCTTCCGCAGCGTATGTCACCAGCGCGGCGATTGCTCCTTGGTCTGGTCGGCGTCTGATTCGTTTGTAGGCAGCGAGGGCTGATTCGGCGTCGGCGAGGCTACCTTCCCTTTCGATGCCGGCAAAGGGTTCGACAGCCTTTAGGCTGAGCTGAGCGGTGGGGAGGCGGAGCGCCGCCTTGACCGCTAGGAACATGTCGACATGACGGACGGTGATCTGTTCGGTGATGTCGACGATGCCGAACCGATGCTGAGCTTCACGTAGCCTCGGGAGGTCGGCGTTGCTGCCATGGTAGGTGACGATCGGCCAGTCGGGGTTGTCGTCGATGACCTCTCTGAGGTTGACAAGCGCTTGGTGTTCAAGTTCGGGTGTTGGGGCCCACCACGTCCGTGGCTTCTCGAGATCTCCCGAGGGCGGCACTGTGCCGATCGCCAGCAGAAAGATTGGGTTTGACGTCGGGTTGGTGGTGTCGTACTCGGTGTCGAGGAGGTAGTAGGGGGGCTCCGGGACTTCAAGCCGGTTGAAGACCACCGGCGCTTGGGTCCGGTAGGCGGCTATGTGGGCCTGCCACCCACGGAGGTCTTCCATGCTGTGGCGGATCCCGGCATCAGTCAGCTCACCCAGGAGGGTGTTCGGGTCAGCCTCAGCTAGCTGTGTGATCGTGGTGATGCCGACCTTGGCCAGACCATCTGCTTTGGCCGGGCCGAGGTTCCACAGCATGGTTAGCTCCTCTCGCTCGAGGCGGCTCCGCTCCTGTTTGTCCGTCAAACGCGCCTTGCAGGTCGCGCACCCGCAGTAGCGATCAGACGGTGGGTTACGTCGACCCGCTCTCACCATTCCGATCAGTTCGTCGACACGCTCGAAATGCGCCTGAGTCAGTTGGCGGAGGTGACAACGCTGCGAGCCGTCCAAGGCGACGGTCACAAGGAATCCGCATTGAGCGATCGGGGTGCCGTGGTGTCCCGACAACAGCATGTTGTAGAAGGCCAGTTCGAGGTCGTCGCTGCGCCGGGGCTGCCCATGGGACTTCACCTCCAGACCAGCGATCGTTCCATCGGGCAGAGCAACGGACCCGTCGGGGATACCGTAGATCTTCCGCTTCCGGTCTCGGAGCTTCGCGCTGCCGACGGTAACCGGGCCGCCGCCAGCCAACGAGGAGAGCTGCTGTGCGGCTGGATCGGAATCCTCGGCTACTTGCCGATCTAGCCTGTTACCTCTGTCCAGGAGTGCCAACGCAAGCGGCGAGTGCACCATCAGGCCGTTCTCGTACGCCCACCAGCCATACGCGCACCGCTCGTAGCGAGCAATATCTGACTTGGAGACCCACCCCCGGCGACGTCGCTCAGCGGCTCTCAATGGTCTGACCGGCTGGATATTTAGGGCACGAGCTCACACACTGTCGTCGGCAGAATCGAGCACCATCACAAGGACAATTCTGAAAGGGGAGCGACCTGGTGGATATCTCTTCATCTGATGTTTGGGTATCGCTTCTGTGCCGCTCGACCGTATCCGTTGGTCGCTCGTTCACTGCCTCAGAGGTGACGCATCGGCTTAGCAGTCTGCGGAGGTCGACCTCCACACCTCCCGGACGGGTTCAAGAAACATGCCTGCTACGTCATCGATGATTGGTTCATCCACCACAGTGCGACCGTTGACGTGTCGGAAGAAAAGGACCCACGAGCGATGTGGTCCATCCTCGGATTCGGCGTAGATGTGGAGCCCCTCGATCCGACCCTCCGCATTGGCGATGTCGGGGTATAGCTCGCCGTTGAATGCATCTGCATGAGCGAACCAAGCCTCAGCGACAAGTATCACCCCATCGGCTTTCGTCTTCGCCACGGTCTTGGCAATAGACCGCCACATCAGGTATTTCTCCAGTCGATTCTCGGACCGGAACTCCTGAGGTACCCAGGCTCCCCTGATCCGGAGGAAGACGACCGTTACATGGTGGCCGTCCAGGGCAATGATGGCCCTCGCTTGCGGCAGGACAAATGCCTCTACGAAGTAGAACGGGTCGTGAACCCTCTTCGGGTCGATCGCCTCCAGCAACGCTTCGACCCCATAACGCGATTCGGCTTCCTCGAGTTCGTCCTCGGTCGGCCGCATCGTTCCTTGAGAGACAAGCTCGTAATACTCGCCGCTTCCGGGGGTGACACGAATCGCCGTCGATTCCTCGATGTTCTCGAGGCAATCTGGCAGCGCGGCACCATCAGCCAAGCTAGCGACGTCCACTAGTCCACCCTCGGACAGGTACCGGCTCAGGTCGAACGCCATTGCTCCTAGCACCGACAGGGCTCGCCCGGCGACATCGAGGACGTTCGCATCGGGAAACAATCCGGATATCCATCGGCGCTTGACCTCGACGAGCGAGTTTTTGGCGAGAGCCTCCGGTACCGACTCAAGCGCCCGCGTGACGAGCACGTGCGTGGGCAATGATGCAGGTAGATCAAACTCTTGTATCGGCGATTGCTCGTACGAGTAGATGAGTTCGACACTCGCACGGCTTGCCGTCTCAAGGCCCTTCTTGTGAACGACGGTTGTGCGTGCGTCCTTCACCCACCTGAGCGAGCTGTCAGCGCCCAGGCATCTCTGCCACGGCTCGTACCAATCATCGAAAGAAGGGATCTCGTCTTTGTGCGCCTGGATGCGAAATGTGACGTTGCGGAGGGCCTGAATAGCAGCGTTCAGATTGAATCGAACCAGCTCCGCGTCGTGGTAGTGCTCGACACACTCATGAAGGAAGTAGTGAGCCTCATCGAGCGACTCACTCAGCCACGGATGGTCAAACACCGGATGGTTCGCTGGCCGGTCCTGATCGGTCATCACCCCGCCCCCCGGACGTTACCTTGCCTTGCCTTCGGACGATACCCGACGACCACGTCAGCCCGATACGAAGCGCGACAAACGTCTTCACTGGCAAATTACGCGACCCCGTGGTCAGGCGCGGTAGTCCGCAGTCAGCGATGATGGACAGAGTCGTAGGGACATTGCCATCATCCAGAGCACCAGCCAGTCGATAATGGTCGCCATGGAGACGAACCAACCGCCGGTGGCGTTCACCGCTGAGACCGTGGAAATGATCACCCGCACGCTCGGCCAGGCTGTGACCGGGGGTCAGATTCCTAACCTTATAGCTCGGCTCAAGGTCTCCGAGCCGCCAGGGGAGGAGCGCAACACCAAATGGAAGCGTCTCTTCAACGCCGTCGCTGAGGCACAGAACCGACAGAGGGACGGACGGCCACTGCTACGACTCATTGGGGATGTGATGCAGCCGGTTCGCTTCGATTCGCCCGAGGACTTCGAGGCACACCGGACAGCGGTCAACGAGCGCCTCGTATTGTCGGGGTACATGGTGCGAGAGGATGGCAAGGTGGGTCGGGTGCGGGCCGCCCGTACCCTCGCCGAAGCCCAGGAGCGAGCTGACGCCCTCCGTACTGAGCTTTCCCGTCGCGGCGTGCACCCCGATGTGCTCCGTTTCTGCCGCGCCGAGCTCCTGCAGAGGAACTACTTTCACGCCGTCCTGGAGGCGTGCAAGAGCGTCGCCCAAAAGCTCCGGGATCTGACCGGTCACGCTGGCGATGGCGCCCCCCTCGTCGATGCCACCTGCTCCCTCGCGTCTGGTCCGATCCTCGCATTCAACAGTCTGTCCACGGCCTGGGAGCGATCAGAACAGAACGGCCTGGCAACTCTCCTCAAGGGCCTCTTCGGCACCTTTCGAAACCCGACGGCACACGCCCCGAAGGTGCTCTGGGCCACCGACCAGGCCGAGGCGCTCGACATGCTGACCCTGGCTTCGATGCTCCATCGCCGACTCGACGCCGCGACCACCAACCCTGCCGCCAACGCTCGCAGTTGAACTCCGCTACGTCCCACGGCCGGAATCAGTCGCTGTATCCGGGACGTCTCTGACGTGTCATGTCAGTCGTTGGGTATGGGGTGTTTCCGTAACCAGTTGAGCAGCTTGTCCTGAGATATCTGGTATGGGCGTCGTGCGATAATGCATTCGGCTGGGAGTGTCCCGTCACTGATGATGCGTAGCATCATCGGGTAGCTGATGAGCAGGAGCTCCGCTGCCTGACCGGCCGAGATGAGCCGGACGTCGTCGTCGGATGCGCTAATCAATGCCTCTCCTTGTGGCGACGTGTCCTGATGTCATGGCCGCAGACGGATGCCGACTCGCACACTCCGGGCGAACCGATCCATTGGTCGTTCGTGCGCGTCTCTTCATGCCTGGAATGTCGCTCAACCGGCCTGGCGTCGCCCCCTGCGCCTTTCTTGTTCGTAGAGGTCGATGGTTTCGGGGTCGAGGTAGGCAGATGCGTCGGGGCCGTCGTCGGCGTCGAGGACGGCGAGTAGTTCCTTGTAGGTGGCTTCGAAGGCGACTTGGTTGCCTTCGGCGGCGGCGGCTCGCATTAGGTTGCGGTAGCAGGCTTCGCAGGCGCCGGTGGCGAGGAGGCCTTTGCGTGCGGCCCATCTGGCTTCGTCTGGGTCGTCGTTGTCGAGGGCGTGTTCGGCGAGGCGGTGGGCGGCGTTGTCGATGGCGACGATGCTGTGGGTGATGATGCCGTCGATGTGGGCCCAGGTGTAGGCGTTGCCAGCACCTGAGAACGGTGCGCCTTCGACGAGTTCCAGGGCGGCGTGGAGACGACCTGCTCGTTCGTCCCCGGTTTCCTTGTCGGCCTGGCGGATGTGGTTGGTGAAGTGTTCGAGGTCGCTGCGCAGGTGCTTGCTGATCCGGTACCGCCCGTCGGTGATGTAGGGCACGTAGGGCTCACCGTCGGGACCGGTGCCGAGGGTGGTTCGGGTTCGGGACGTGTGCCGGTTGAGTCGTTCGTTGTCGGGTGGCTGTTCTGGCCAGAGGGCTTCCATCAGGGTGTCGGGTTCCACGCCGGAGCGGTGGAAGGTGAGGTAGGCGACGAGTTCGGTGCATTTGCGGAGCGGGAACGGGCGGTCGCTGCCTTCGACTCGGAGGGTCCCGAGCAGCTTCATCTCGGGCAACTCGCGCAGCTCGCCTTCGACGGCGGGTGAATCGGCGTGGAATAGGGTCTGTTCGACGGGTTCGTCGGCTTCCTCGATCGGGTCGTCGGCTATTGCGGTGTCTGCCAGCGGGTCGTCGACCAACTCAGCTGGTATGCCGTCGGTGTCTTTGGCTGCGGTGACGAGGTCCGCCAGCGCTGTCTGCTCGTCGGCGGTGAGGTTGCGTCGGTCGAAGGTCTGGCCGAGCGGTTCTATGCGAACCGAGTTGTCATTGATTTGGAGTTGCCAGCGGTCGCCGGTTGGGTAGCCGACGAGGGCGGCCACTCCCCGACCTGCCTGGGCCATGGCGAGGAGACGTTCGGCTCCGTCGGGTGCCTCTTGCGCGGGGTCGAGGACGATGATCGGGTCCCAGGTGCCGTCGTTGATTGGCGAGAGCCGACCATCGAGCGGTGTGGTCGCGGTCACCTCGACTGCGGCTGTTTTGGCTTCGAGGATCGGAAGGACGTCGGTGAGGCTGTCGGCGACGGTGATCCGTTCGAGCTGTTCGAGGCCGTCTCCGAATCCGACGCACATGATTTGGATGCCGTCGGCGAGGGGTGTGGTGGCGAGCTCGGTGGCGATTGTGGCGCACGTGTCGAGGAGATCGTCCGGGTCGCCGGCGATGCGGGTTGCTCCTGCGAATTCGAGGTCGAGGAGGAGGTGGGTGTCGTCGGTGTGCCCGACCGTGACGAGTGTCGGGTAGGGGGCGGGGACCCTGGCTGCTTTGCGTCGGAGTAGCTCAGGGTCGGTGGAGGCCGGGAGTGTCCAGGTGCGGCCGTCGTCGTCGATAGTCCATCCGGGTGGCGGGTTGGTGTGCGGGGTCCATAGGAGGAGCTGGAGGGTGTGTGGGGTGAGGTGGACACCGACGACATGCGGTGGCTGTTGGTGGGCAGCGGTGACGTCGTGGATCATGGCTCGCACGGCGATGTCGACGAACTCGGTGGCCGTCGGGGCAGCTGCGGCTCGTATCGTCGCCTCTGTCTCGCGTGCCTCTGCGGGTGGCGGTGTGGGTGTGGTCCCGGGTTGGCGGTGTCGCAGCTGACCGGCTCGGAGGCGGCGCAGCAGGGCGACGACACCGACACCGAGGATGCCGAGGCCGGCCAGCCGGGCGGCGATTGGGAATAGATCCCCGAACCGCCCGGCGTCGGCGGTGTCATCAGCCGTCTCGTTATCGGCCGGTTCGATGTCGTCGGCCTGGATCGGGCGCGGCGGCGTGGTGTCTTCCACGGGCGGCACCGTCGGTGTTGTCGTTGCCGGGGCAGGCACGGTGGTTGGCGGCGTCGCATCTGGCGGTGTGGGGTCCGGTGTCGAGGTGGACGGTGGTGGCACATCGACGCTCGGTTCGGCCAGAACGGTGTCGGGCTCGGCTGCGGGAACCGGTTTGCCGGGAATGGCGGGCAGTTCGAAGACCTGTCCCGGGTAGATGAGGTCCGGGTCATAGGGGGGTGCGAGCCGCTCCCGGTTGGCGTCAACCAGCTCGCGCCAGTATTCGGCGACTTCGGCGGTCGTCGGCGTTCTGTCGAGCCCGTTCGTGAGGGAGCTCTCA
Source organism: Acidimicrobiia bacterium (assembly GCA_029210695.1). Classification (NCBI taxonomy): domain Bacteria; kingdom Bacillati; phylum Actinomycetota; class Acidimicrobiia; species Acidimicrobiia bacterium. The sequence continues at coordinate 483 of JARGFH010000014.1, read as the reverse complement.
GCAATGCTCCAGAAGGTGTCGCCCCCTGCGACGGTGACCTTCGTAGTACTTTCGGCTGGAGGTGGCACGGTAGTTTCAGTGCGGGGGTCGGAGGCGACGGGTGGGAGTGCGAAGACCTGTCCCGGGTAGATGAGGTCCGGGTCGTATGGGGGTGCGAGCCGGTCCCGGTTGGTGTCGACCAGCTCGTGCCAGTAGTGGGTGATCTCATCCGTGGACGGCGGTCGTCCCCAGGCGTCGGCCAGTGCGGTTTGTGCGATGCTCCAGAAGGCATCCCCCACCTCGACGGTCACCTCGGTGGTGGCCTCTTCGATCGCCGCCAGCTCGTCGGTCGCGTTGGCGTCGGCGGGGAGGAGGAGCTGCCAGCCGGGCGTGAGGGTGTCGGTGGTTTCGGTGAAGCGGTGCCCGCCGTTCATGGTGCGGCCGGCGTTGAGGGTCTGGATCTCGTTCCAGCGTCGCCCGTTGCCGAGGGTGTCCTCGGCGATC
>JARGFH010000013.1 GCA_029210695.1 Acidimicrobiia bacterium | reverse complement strand
GTCTGAGACTTCGCCATCGACTCAAGTTCACTGCGCTGCTCGGGCGACATCCGCAACGCTTCAGCAGTAGCAACCATTCCCCAACACTACACCGGTTCGCCATTTCAGCGACAGACCACTAGCTGCTTGTGACGCTTCGGCAACATCCGCAGAACCGCCACATGATCCTCGACAGTCACCACCCGAAGGTTGGGTTGACGCAACGCCACAATCGCCACCGCCCGAGCGTCATTCGGGTCGTTCTTCTGCGACCGGGTCGAGTCCAGTACCCGGACTCGGGCAGACAGGGTGGAGGGCACATCGACCACGTGCTCCCCAGCGGCAATCAGCTGTTGGGCCAGCAGATAGCCATGCCCGTTGGCGGACTCGATCGCCCACCGCCGAGCAGGGAACCGCTCTGCCCATCCCAGCAGCTCGTTGGTCTGGCTCCGAGTGGCACGCACCTCGATTTCAGCCACCGCTACCTCACCCGCATCCACAGCCGCAGCCGCATGCGATCCTTTGTGGGGGTCCACTCCAATAATCACCGACATCACACACCTCCTCGTGTCTCGGGGTCGGTGGACCTGACGGTGGGCACTCCCGATACGGATTGGGTGCTACGCCTGTTTCGAGCCACACCGCCAGCAAAGATCCCGGCAGGCAGGTCAGCTCGTTCGAAAGCCAACCCAACGGGTGGCAGGCACCTCGAGAGCCACACCCGCCGGGACCCCTGCAACGCTACGGAACAAACTCCCGCAACGTACCTACAGACCTATCAGGCACTTCGGCGCTCGGTCAGGGTTCGATCCGGTTGGCGGTTGTCACGCGGTCGATGCTGCGGTCGAAGGAGATGATGTCGGTTATTCCGGCGGCCTCGGCTGATGCGACGAGGTACGCCTCGGCGAAGTCGATCCGATGGGTCTCGTACACCTCGAGCGACCGTAGCAGCAGAGCGGGATCCATTGTCCGGATGGGAGGGAACGCGATCACGGAGCGCACCAACCGGGCTACCTCGTCGGTGGGTACCTCGTAGTAGGACTCGAGCACGTAGACGACCTCAGCAACGATGAGGTCGGGGAGGAGCAACTCGTCCGCTCCCGCTAGGAAGGCGGTGGCGCGTGCTGCCATCTCGGGAGGGTCGCCGGTCAGATGTCTAATCAGGACGTTGGTGTCGACGAAGGCCGTCACTGACGCGCCTCAGCGCGGGCCTGCCGGGTGCTGCGTCGCACCTCGTCCCAGGCCACTCCTCGTTTGGCAGTCGGTACGTCTACTGCGCCGGCGAGGTCCAGGAGGTTGGGGGTCTTCGCGAGCATGGCGCGGTGCTGTTCCACCCTGAATACGATCTGGTCGCCTTCGGTTATACCGAGCGCTTCCCGGACTTCTTTGGGGATGGTGATCTGGCCCTTCGATGTGACTTTGGCTGCGAGATCCACTCGGGTAGCTCCTTACTAATCAGGCGACGTAAGGATACCAGGCCTACATGACGAATACGAGAGACCGGGAATCGCCATTCGGTCGGAGTCCGATACCGCTCAAGTGTCAAGAGTCCGCGAAAAGTCCGCGGGAGAATGAATAACGCTGCAAAACGATGAAAGTCAATGAGCAGTCAAAGCCCAGGTCAGAAGGCAGAAAACGCCGAATCGCCAGGTCGCCGACACCCCCTGATCCCGTCTGGGGGTCAAGAGGTCGGGAGTTCAAACCTCCCCAGTCCGACCACCGGAAGTCCCTGTATTTGCAGGGGCTGCAGCCTTTCGGCGGGGGCGGCGGCCTCACCATCGCTGTTGGCCGCCATCACGGAAAGTGCCAACCCAATATCCGGGATCGACGACATACTCCCGGTTCGAGGAGTCGGTGATGATTCGATCGGCGTCGATATGCGTTGGCTCAAATGAGTCTCATCGGGGCAGAGATCTGACGGAGTGCAATCAGGGCCGCCTCGAGAATCACCGCCGCCGGGTAAGCCAGGACGAGCACCAGGGCCACCCCTTTCGCAGCCTGACGCCACTGTCGACGGAACCAGATCAACGGAAGCGCCAGGCCGGCGGCTGCAACACTGAGGCACGCCAAGTGGGAATCGAAGTGGTCGACGTGAACCCACAATGCCAAGGGCTCAGCCATCAAGACGGTGGCCACAGTCACGACCGCAGTGAACGCCGTGCGATGCTCGGCCAGCCGCCATCCAAATACCCCGGTTACCGGCCCTATGAGCAATCCGACGGTCGTCCACAATGCGAAGAAACCGATCCCGCCCAGAAAGGGAAGACCTGAAGAGCCCCGAGCGGCTACTCCAACCGCGAAGTAGGCGACATTGGCAGCCAGCAACGCGACCGCTCCCAGCATCGCCGCCTGCTTGCTGCTTCCTGCCGCTCGATAGGCAACGAATGCGGCAACCCCGATCCACGGTGTCGCCATTTGGGCGAGGGTCGACGCGACCGGCCAACCGTTTGCGATCCCGCAGAAGACTCCCAAGAGAATCCCCACTGCAACCGCCCGCGCATCGCCACACGTTACCTTGAGAGGTGATCTCGTGGAGGCTTGGATCTCCTCTGGAGAGCTCTGAGGGGCATACGTGAGTGTCAGCCTGCCAGACAGAGACGTCCTTCCCCGGAAGCCTGCGAGGAGCATTCCTGGGGTCAAACACGACTCGTCCCACTGCAGGAATCCGTCGTGCATTGCAGGGGGCGCAACTGCTGATCAGCATGACTTCAAGATAGAGAGCGGGCAGGATTTCTCGGGCCTGCCCGCTCTAGGACGGGTGAGCTCGGCCGAGCAGGGTTGGAGGCGAAACGATCCGGGCGTGCGCCGCCCGCGACCGACGCATGGTTGACTGGACTGATCGGAGATTCCACAGGAGGCAGAAACATGGACACGAGTGCACTGCTGATCGAGGCGTACCGGCGCATCCGGGAGTTGGTTGGAGTCGCGAGCGAGGGCCTTGATCCGACCGGCCTGATCTATAGGCCCGAGTCGGGCTCCAACTCAATTGCCTGGCTGGTGTGGCACTTGAGCCGTGTCCAGGACGATCACCTCTCCGAGATCGCCGGCACGGATCAGGTGTGGGCTGATCCGGGCTGGACCGAACGGACCGGCATCAACCGGGGGGTCACGGAGACGGGATACGGTGACGGCCCTGACGATGTGGCCGCGGTGGTTCCGATCTCGGTGGAGGCGCTTGTCGCCTATCACTCAGCCGTGATGGATCGCACTATGGAATACCTGGCAGGCGCCGACGAATCAGAACTCGATCGCATCATCGACCACTCCTACGATCCGCCCGTGTCGGTCGGTGTCCGCCTGGTCAGCGTCATCAGCGACAATCTCCAGCACGCCGGCCAGGCTCGCTACCTCAGAGGCATAATCGAACGCCTGCCCTGAATCGCGCATCCAGGGCAACGCCGATCGCAACGATCGTGCGGATTCGCGACTCAATGCGAATGTTGCGGGTTTCGAACCGGTAGCGTTGCGGCAATCGACAAGGATCCCGCCAGCATGACACCATCTTTGAAGATCGCCTTCATCGGATCCCATTCGGTCCGCAAGACCAATGCAGTGCACTCCTTCGCCGGCGCAGTCGGCCGCAGCGGGCGCAGCGTCGAGGTCGGTCGCGAAGTCATCAGATTCAATCCGCTCGGCCTCAATGAGGGTGCAACTCCCGAAGCGCAGCTGTGGGTGATCATGGCGCAGATCCAACAAGAACTCGAACTGCGTACACGAGCCGAGGTTCTGGTCACCGACCGGGCCGTGATCGACAACTTCGCCTACTTCCTGCGGGCGACGAGGGGAGAGGACCCATTCGAGGTCAAACCACTGGTGAGGAAGTGGTGCGAGACGTACGACCTGTTTGTCAGATTGAAGCCGGACGTTCCACTCAGGGTCGACGGGGTTCGGAGCACCAACGACAAGTTCCGTGATGAGATCGAAGTGATCCTCAACGCCATACTCCCGCAATACGTCCCCGACGACCGCCTGATGACCATCCGGGCATCCGAGGTAACGGAGGGTTTCGACTGGGCCGCTCTCGTCGAGCGCCTCGTCGGCGCGGCCGAGCCGGGTGAGCCCCTGGTCGCCCGGTCCGTGACTCTGCATCCCACCCTCTGGGACTAGGCGGCCGCACAGGATCAGTTCTGCGCGTCAGGCCGGAGTCGGAGGGAGGGCCCGCCGCAAATCCTGCTCGATCTCTTCTAGGCCGTCTGCATAGGCATCCAGCTCTTCCCGGAGAGCGCGTACTTCGGCGGCCGGCATCGTCTCGATCGGGCTGTCGGCTGCCCCGAGGGCAAGGCTGCCCATCTTGAGAGCGAGCGTTTCGATTCCCGTGATTCCGGCAGTGATACGCGCCGCGGTTTCCTTGCGGCGTTGCCGGACTCCCTCGATCTCGGCGGCCTGCTCGGCGAGCTCGGCAGCGAGAGGCGAGGATGGAGGAAGGTCGTGCAGCCGTCGGGCGAGCGACGGTTCATCGACCGAGGTGAGGAAGCCGTCGGCCCGCTGGGTCCACACCACCGAGTCGTACAGCCGGTGCAACACTTCGGTCACCCGAGCCTTCATGCCTGCGAAGTCCTGGCGGTCGGGCATGTCGGCGACGGCCGCTTCAAACCGGTCCCGGGCGCTGAGCGCGGCGACCATGGCCGGAAGGTGCTGATCATCGAGTGCGGAGAGGTCACGGTCGAATTCCGGGGCCAGCATGGCGCCAAGCAGTTTCGGGTCGCGTAGGTGCAGTACCACCGATGTGAGCCAGGCGGCCACCCCTGCGCCCACCAGCCAGGGTGCCCCGATCCCCAGTGCCAGACCGGCGACGGATACGGCGCACCCGGTGATCAGGCCCGTCGGTGAAGTCGTCGCCTTGAGCAACCGCCGACCGCGGCGAACCCGTGGATCCCAACGGAGGATGGCCCTTCTCACCATCAGAAGTTCGACACGACCTGTTCGAACACTTCCTCGATCGTGAGCGGGTCGGTCGCCTTGTAGAGCCGGGCGGAGGTGGCATCGGCGATTGCCTGCAGCTCGCCCAGGTTGGCATCGGCGCCGTAGGCCACGGGGAACACCCGCACCACGTCGCGCTCCGAAGACCCCAGATACTCGAGCAGGGGTTCGAGCTCACAGCCGGGTGGGTTGTCATCGCACCTCCCGTCCGTGAGCAGGATGACCGCGTTGATCTTGGTCTGATCGAATCCCTCTCGTACCGCCTGCACCGCAGCCCGGGTGCTGTCGTAGAGGCCGGTGCCACCGTCGGCGATCAAACCCTCGACCGACCCGCGAATCTGCGCCTCCGTTTGCGCAAGGGGAGCAGGCGGAACCATTTCCAGATAGTCACGGACTCCGTCGAGGTTTGTCGAGAAGATCCACAACCCAACTTCGTCTTCGGACTTGAACTGGTCGAGGCTGGCCGCCACCGCCTGTTTGACCAGGTCCAGCTTCGAGAAGCCCTCTCCGGCGAGGTCGCCCATCGAGCCGCTCACATCGATGACCATGATGACCCGGGCGGTCTTGCGATAGGTTTCCCACCCGTCGACCAGGGCGGCCAGTACCTCCGGCTCCGGGACCTGCAACTCGGTCTCGGGTTGTGACGGGTTGAGGCCGTTGGCCGGAGAGATCGGATCGGCGACTGCGACCGCAGGATTACCAGGGCGGAATCCGAACTCAAGGACCCGGGCCTGGATCTCCGGATCGTCGATGACGAACGATCGGAACGCCTCTGCAGCCTGACGGGAGATGTCATCCACCCAGGCGGCATCGAGTACGAAGGCCGGGTTGTCCGAGAAGACGGTGCCTTCCTTCGGATATATGGCCACCAGCGGAACGTTGGGCGGGGTGAGATCGTCGGCACCGGTGTCGGCGGGATCACCCCGGTTGTAGGCGATGATGCTGACCTCCTCCACCGCCGCCGCGGAGGCGTACGACAGCGGACGACCGGCCAGGTCCTCCTTCAACATGTTCTCGAGGAACGTGAGGGTGGTGTCGCCGTAGTGAACAGTGGCGGACTCGACGCCCCGTACGAATGCCCCCACCGATGTACTTCCAACATCGTCGAGCGTAAGTGCCGAAGTCTTCCCGGTCGCCGCGTAGTAGATGGCGATCGTCGCGGACAGACCTGAGGTAGAAAAGTTCGGATTGGTCTTGCCCAGCCGGAATGGTCCCCACTCAGGATGACCGAACGCGCCCCAGCCCTCCGGGCTCTGAGCCAGTTCCAGGATGTCGGACCAACCGATGTCGGCTTCAGGCCAACCCAGTGCTTCCGCCATCGGTTTGGGCATCGCCAGCACGAGGGGCGTGAGCATGATTCTCTGGTAGTCGTTGGCGATGGGTTGTTGACCTGCCAACTCCAGGCGGTAGTTGACCAATGCTCCCCAGGCGGCCGACGCCGGGCTCCACAACACGAGTGGGGGACTGGCCGAGCCATCGGTCGGCCACCCCTCTGCGAGCAACTTGGCTGCCCGGCCGGACGCCACACGGTGGATGGTGATGGCAACACACTGTCCATCGAAACTCGGTTCGGTGTTGTTGAAGGCTGCCGCCAGATCAGTCAGGAGCGTCACCTTCTCGGACGAAACGGCGGCCGGCACCTCGCGGCAACCCTCTGGTACCGAGAGAGTTTCACCATCGCCGGATGTGTCGGTCTCAGACCCTCCCACACATCCTGTTGCGAGCAAACACCACACGAGGACGACGCTCATACGTTTCATGGGTACTCCCTTTATTGGTCTCATCGTAGGGCCTTCCACGAATCGAGCAGGGCGGTCCTATCCGTCTCGTCCATGGCCGGGAGCGCCACTCCCGGTGTGCCGAGTCCGTCTGCCAAACCGCTGGTCTCCACTCGGGCAGGCCGGAGACCGAACGCGCCCAGCCGGGACTGCAGATCGTCACTGAGGAGGCCGGCAATCAAGTCGTCCGTGCCACGGCCGCCGCTAGTTCCGACCACATACTCCACCCAGGGAGCCGGGTCGGGATACGACACCACGAGTCGGCCACCGCGACCCGGGGCGTTGGCCAACTGGCCGCTGATCGCCACTTCGGTCGTAACGACCACATCGGCTCGAGCCGTGCCGAAGAGGAGCACATCCGCCATGAGGCCTGCGTCACCGTCCGCCTGGAGGCGGAGCGCCGCTTCGAGTCCCGGCGGCACGCCGGCGCCGGCAACGGCCCGCCAGGCTGTCAGGCCGGCCTCGGATAGGGTCGGATCTGCCAGCCCCAGCTTGAACCCACCCCAGCTCGGCAAGCCCCCGAGATCCTCCCACTCCTCGCCGAAAGCCGCCGAGAGGCAGGCGAGGTTGATCGCTCCGCCGCAGTGAGCACCCAAAACGCCGGCCCGGTCCTGCCACACTGCGATGGCAATAGGGGAGCGGGCCACGAGGTCACCGACCTCCAGACCGGAGAAGAGATCGGCGGCGGGAGCGATCACGACGGTTCCCCGGCCCGGATCGGTTCCAGACCGGTAGGTCCCGGCGGTCGTGCCGAGTTCAACGGCCAGCGCATCACAAGCCGGCCTGAGGGCCTCTGTGCAAGCGAGTACTGCATCGCCTGCTGCCGCTTGGACTGCGGACGATGACCCGCCCTCTCCCGGCGGTCTATCGATCAGATAACCCGCCAGCAAGACGAGCGCGCCGACCACGCCCGCAATGAGAGCTGATCGCCAGCGCTTCACAGGATCCAACCGCGCATACCCATAGAGGGGATGGTACCGGAGGTGAAAGACACCCCGGGGTCCGCGGAGCGCACAATCCACCAATGCGGCGAGTCACGATCGAGTCGCACGGCCATCAGCATCGGGAACGATCAACCGAGTCGCACGTGGACGGCCAAGACGGGCCGGCGGCTCCCGAGAGAGCGGCGTCTGGGGGGTTTTCCTCCGCAAACAGGGATTCTGCCAAGCGTTCGAAGTTTGCGGGCTTCCAGACCCTGCCATCGGTGGTTGCGATTCCGTTCGGCCAACGTATAGAGTTCACCCGCGTTGCGCGGGAACCGCTCGAGGTTGCGCGTTTCGTTCAAGTCAACAGTGGAGGAGAAAACCGGTGAGTAACTCATCGAATAGTCGCCTCTGGCGTTTGATCGCAATCCTCGCAATTTTTGCGATGATCGCGGCCGCCTGCGGAAGCGACACCACCGAGACCACCAGTGCCGGAACAACCGATACGACGGTTGATGGCACGGGGTCTACGGATACAACAGCCGCGACAACCCCGACCGAAACAACGACCCCGCCGACGGGCGAAGCGTTCACATATCGCCTCGGTATGACGTCTGACCTAACGACGACCAACTACTGGACGTACTACGGCGGCGGAGACTCTACGGTCTACAACGCCTACGTCCTCGGTCCTGCAAAGAACGGTTTGTTCGCGATCGACTTGCCGTCGCTGGCGGTCGTACCAGCCCTTGCAGAAGGACTGCCGGTCGAGCCGGTCGCCGAAGGCGATCTCTGGACGGTCACGCAACCCCTCCAGCAAGGTGTCATGTGGTCCGATGGCAACGAGTTCACAGCAGCCGATGTCGTCTTCACGTACGAAACCGCGCGTGACGCCGCATTGGGTGGCACGTGGCTGTCGGCCTACCCATATAGCGAGGAATCCTCGCCGCGTCTGACCGCGCTCGAGGCACTCGACGACTACACGATCAAGCTGACGTTCGACACGAAGCCCGGTCTCGGTACCTGGCCGCACAACGTCGGCGTCAACACTGTGATGTCGATGGCCTTCTGGAGCGATGTTGTTACCGAAGCACTCGGCACCGAGGATCCCGCCGCGGTGATCTACGGGGCAGACGGCTCCGGTGACCCATCCATCGGTGGTGTCATGTTCGACAGCTGGGAAGAGGGCGCCTTCGTCGTCAACGCAGCGAACCCGGACTACTCGTTCAAGGGTCAGCAGATCACCGTCTATGACGACGGAACGATCGAGATCGACGGCGAGAAGTTCTACGGAGAAGGTACCGGCAACATTGTGACGTCCTACTCGGACGGACCGTATGCGACACAGGTCACGTACTCGGTGTACACCGACCAGTCTGCCGCCATGCTGGCGCTGATCAACGGTGAAATCGACTACTGGATCAACCCGCTCGGCGTTTCGCCGGGTCTGCGTGGTCAGGGTCTCGAGGCCGGAAACCTGTCGGTCGCGGTCAACCCGACCAACGGTATGCGGTACCTCGCCTTCAACTTGCGGAAGTCTCCTGGTTCTTACAAGAGCTACCGTCAAGCCGTCGCCTACATGATCGACAAGGAATTCCTCACGCAGAACGTTCTGCAGGGTGTGGCGTTCCCGATGTACGTGATGGTTCCTGAGGGCAACACCCTGTGGTTCAACACGGAGGTCGCCGACGAGGTGACGGCCAAGTATGTGGGCCTTTCCTCCGAGGAGCGTCTCAACGCTGCGATGGAACTCCTGAAGGCCGACGGATTCTCGTGGGAGGTTGAGCCCACGTTCGATGCCGACCAAGGGGAGATCATCCCGGGTACGGGCCTCATCGATCCGGCCGGCGTGAAGGTTCCTGAGCAGGAAATCCTCGCACCCCCGGCAAGCTACGATCCGCTCCGCGCCACGGCTTCGCTGTGGATCGAGGGCTGGCTCGAGCAACTCGGTGTGCCTGCCAGGGCCAACCCCACCGACTTCAACACAATCGTGGCGAAGATCTGGCCGGGCGTTGGTGAGGAGATCACGTTCGACATGTACATCCTGGGCTGGAGCCTCGGGAACCCGGCCTTGCCGACGTTCCACGAGTCGTTCTGGCACAGCCGTTATCTCGCCGAGGACAACGACGGAAACAACTCGACCGGCTTCGTCAATGCCGAGTTCGATGCTGCTTCCGACGCCATCCTGGCGGCAGAAACTATCGAAGATGCGTACACGAAGATGTGGGAGGCTGAGGCAATCCTTGCCGACGAACTCCCGTATATCGTGCTCTTCGATACGCCGATCACGGAGTTCTTCAGCAGCGACCTGAAATACCCGTTCATCCAGACCCTTTCCGGTCTGCAGTTTGGGAATGGGTTCACCAGCATCGTTCAGAAGTAGTACCACTTCGTAGAACGCAGTTGGGAGGGGGCCACCGGGCCCCCTCCCAACACCAGTAATCTCCGGATCTCGCCCTTGGCATTTCATAGTTCGCGGGCCGGCCGGAAGGGAGCGACTCGACCGCGATGGTGAAATACATAGCCAAGCGTTTCGGCCAGATATTCATCCTGTTCTACGTGTTTCTGGCTCTGCTCTTTCTCCTGCTGGATCTTCAGCCGGGCGATATCAGCAACCAATTCATTGGCAACCCCAATATCCCGCCGGAAGCCAAAGAGATCATGATCCGGCAACTGGGGCTCGATCAGCCCAAGATCGTGCAACTCGGCCACCACCTCTGGAACTACTCGTTCGGCATGGACATGGGCGTCAGCTGGTCGAGTTATCCGCGGGAAGTCGCCGACATCCTCTTCACTGCGCTCCCTCGAACGGTCTTCTTGTTTCTGACCGCAACCGTGCTGTCGTTCTGGCTCGGTTTCTACACCGGCAAGCAAGTCGCATGGCGGCGCGGAACCGTGGTCGAGAAGTCCGTGATGGTCACGTCGATATTCTTCTGGACGGTCTTCTACCCGTGGTTTGCCATCTTGATGTTGTGGTTTTTCGCATCTCAGCTGGGGTGGTTCCCCATTGGGAAGTTCATAACGGTGGAGACGTGGATAGGCAGCCCATTCAGCGCCGACAGTGTGTTCTTGTTGATGCTCAGCTCGATCGCAGCCGTCACTCTCGTTTACGGGATCCTGAGACTGGTGATTGATCGGAGTACCGACGACCCGCGGTCGCGACGGAGCCTCCATCGGATTGCTCTGTGGTCGCTGATCGCCATGGCAGCCGTATTCTGGGCATTCAACAGTCGTCGGACCTATGCGATGGACATCGTCTGGCACACCGTTGTGCCGGTTCTGACGCTCACCCTCGTCAACTTCGCCGGCACAACGCTGCTCACGCGCAGTTCGATGCTGGAGACACTGCGAGAGGACTACATCCTCACCGCCCGGGCCAAAGGCGTTCCGGAACGGACGATCCGGGATCGACACGCAGCCCGCAACGCAATGCTTCCTGTGACGACGTCGTTGGTGCTTCAGCTTGCAGTCGTAATCGCAGGCGGCGTCATCACCGAGCAGATCTTCTCGTGGCCGGGTCTCGGGCGCGCCTTGCTGGGCGCGATCACGGCCGAGGACATTCCTGTGGCGATGGGAGCACTGGCGCTCATCGGAGTGCTGTCTCTCCTCGCCCACCTGGTTGCCGACATCGCCTACGCGTTTCTGGATCCGCGCATCCGGGTGCAGGGATAGGAGGGGACCATGGCAAACACTCTCACACCGCCGACCGGCGAACTCGAGAGCTTCGACCCCAAACGTGTGATCGAGGAGCCGCTGTGGCGCGTTCGGCTGCGCCTCGGTTGGAGATCATTCAGAAAGAACTGGGCGCTCTTCAACGACAACAAGATGGGCATCGTAGGGCTGGCCATCATCGCCCTCTTCGGTGTCATGGCGCTTGCCCATCCGATTCTGACGGCAACTGTCTGGGCGAATCACCTCGAAGGCGGGAAGAGCGTTTACGACATCCGGGCCGGCGCCGATTCGATCATCGTCACGAAGACGATCGTCGAGGAAGTGACCGACCCGTTGACTGAGATCAGCCAGATCGAAGCAATGTTCCTGGGAACAGGGGTGAGTATTCCCGAGATCGGAGACACTGTGGAATCGCCTCTGGCGAATCCTGCTCCGCCGGTGTTCTCCGGCGTGAAGCATCCACACATTCTCGGCACCGACCCGTTCGGCGGTGACGTCTTCTCCCAGTTGCTCTTTGGAGCACGAGCGGCATTCCTGCTTGGAGCCATCGCCGCGATTTCTTCGGTGGCACTTGCAACGCTCGTCGGGACGATCTCGGCGTATTTCGGCGGCGTGATCGACACGCTGTTGATGCGACTGGCCGACCTCGTCATTCTCATTCCGCTGCTCCCTCTCCTGATCGTGGTAAGTGGTTTCTGGAATGTCGAGTTGACCATGCTGGGAATCCTCATCGGGATCCTCTCGGGCCTCGGCGGGACGGCGATCATCCTCAAGTCGCAGGCGTTGAGCGTGAAGGTGAAACCGTTCATCGACGCCGCCCGGATCGCCGGGGGCGGCCACTGGCGCATCATCACCCGGCACATCATCCCAAATGTGTTGCCGTTGAGTTTCCTCTACATGATGTTTGCGGTCACGGGGGCAATCTTCACCGAGGCGGCGCTTTCGTTCCTCGGCCTGCTGAACATCCAGCAGTCGTGGGGCATCATGATCAATATCGCCTACACCCAGGGTTACACCCTCGCAGGGTTCGATGTGTGGTGGCTGATGTTCCCGGCAGGTCTCGCCATCACCTTGTTCTCGGCCGGGTTCTTCCTGGTCGGACGAGCAATGGACGAAGTCGTCAACCCCCGCCTCCGGAAGCGCTAAAGGAAGTTCATGGCACAGACCCTCGAAATCGAATCAAGAGGAGGCAAGGCGGGTACGCCGCTCCTCGAAGTCCAGAACCTCGTGATGCACTACGGCACCAAAGAGGGCGACGTCTCAGCGGTTGAAGACGTCACCTTCACTCTCAACAACGGCGAGGCGATTGGACTAGTTGGTGAGTCGGGTTGTGGCAAGACCTCGATCGCTCTGACCTTGCTTCGTCTCTTGCCGGACAACTCGGTCATCAAGTCCGGTGATGTTCGTCTGGACGGTGAGAGCCTCATCGGACTGGACGAGGAGCAGATGCGGCGGCGCCGTTGGCGCGACATCTCCATGGTGTTCCAGGGAGCGATGAACTCATGGAATCCCGTCTACCGCATAGGTGATCAGATCAGGGAAGCCCTGCGTCTGCACTGGCCGGAGACCCTGACCTACCTCGAAGAAACCGATCGCATTGCAGCTCTATTCGAGTTGGTCGGGCTCAACCCCGCCACTATGGAGCGCTATCCGCACGAGTTCTCGGGTGGGATGCGACAGCGGGCCGTCATCGCCATGGCCCTGTCGTGTAACCCGAAGGTGATCATCGCGGATGAGCCGACGACGGCCCTCGATGTGATCGTTCAGGATCAGATTCTGCGCGAGCTCAAGAAGATCCAAAAGGAACTCGGGATGAGCATCATCTACATCTCCCATGACATAGCAGTCATCGCTGAGGTGACCGAGCGCATGGGCGTCATGTATGCAGGAAAACTCGTCGAGTTGGGTTCTACCATCGAAGTGTTTCACCGGCCGAAGCATCCGTACTCCTATCTCCTCCTCAAGTCCACGCCGTCGATCACCGGGCCGCGCAGAAAGCTGGCGCCCCTCGAAGGGGAACCTCCCAACCTGATCGATCCGCCGAGCGGTTGCCGGTTCCACCCCAGGTGCCCGTTCGCGACCCAGCAGTGCATCGACGAAGACCCGCAGCTCACCACCGTCGCCGACGGGCACTCGGTCGCCTGCTGGCACTGGCAAGAGGTGCCCGAAATCGGAGGTCTGCAGAAGTGAGTGAGCCGATGAGCGACGTCACAACCCAAACGAGCCCCCTGGTGAAGGTCGAGAACCTCCGGAAGTTGTTCCCCGTTTCAAAGAGCATTTTCCGGGAAGCTCACGACTTCGTTCATGCAGTCGACGACATCAGCTTCGAGATCGCGCCCGGCGAATCGCTCGGGCTCGTCGGTGAGTCCGGTTGCGGCAAAAGCACCACGGGGCGGATGCTGACGAAGCTCACCGAGGCCACGTCGGGGCAGATCCTTCTCGACGACAAGGGCGAACTCATCGACATCGCCCACATTCAGCGCTCTGACATGCGACGCTTTCGTCGGCGAGTTCAAATGATCTTCCAGGATCCGTTCGAATCGCTGAATCCCCGCCGCACGGTGTACGACACGGTGGCGGAATCACTCACCGTCCAGCGCATCGGCCGCGTCCAGGAGCGAGAAGAGCGAGTCGCGGAGCTACTCCATCGGGTGGGGCTCACTCCGCCGGAGTCGTTCCTCTTCCGCTACCCGCACGAGTTGTCCGGCGGTCAGCGGCAGCGGGTCGCCATTGCCAGGGCGTTGGTGATCGATCCAACCTTCGTTGTGGCCGACGAGCCCACCTCGATGCTCGACGTGAGCATTCGTATCTCGATCATGGACTTGATGCTGAAGCTGGCAGACGAGTTCAACGTGTCGTACCTCTACATCACACACGACCTGGCGGTAGCCCGCTATATGTGCGACCGCATCGCGGTGATGTACCTGGGCAAGATCGTGGAGATCGCACCGACAGAGGAACTCCTTTCTAACCCGAAACATCCCTATACCCGGGCGCTGCTCTCGGCAGTCCCTGTGCCGGATCCTGCCTACAAAAGGGAGCGGGTGGACATCAAGGGTGGAATCTCGAAGGCCCTGAATCCGCCACCCGTGTGCCGGTTCATCGAACGCTGTCCGCGAGCGACCGATCAGTGCCGAACCAGCGATCATCCAGGGTTCGACGACCTCGGCAACGGCCACTTCGTCGCCTGCTACAACCTCTAGGAGCCGAACTGGACGACCGGGCCGACGGCCGGCACAGGAACCTGCTGACGATACCGAACGTGGTGTCGATCATCAGGCTGTTGATGATCCCGGTTTTCCTGTGGCTGCTCATCGGGCGAGACAACCCGGCTGCAGCCGGTTGGCTCCTCCTGGCGATCGGCTGGACCGATTGGATCGATGGCTATCTGGCCAGACGGCTGAGCCAGGTGAGCGAGCTAGGGAAGTTTCTCGATCCCCTCGCCGATCGGATCGCCGTAGCGACCGCCGTGATTGCAGGGTGGGCTACAGGGGTTCTACCTTCGTCGTTCGCGGCATTGCTGATTATCCGGGAATCCGTTATCGCGGTCGGTGCATTGGTGCTGGCCCTCCGGACCAGGACCAAACTCGAGGTCCGGTATCTCGGAAAACTGGCCACATTCCTTCTGTACGGTGCCATCCCTGCGTTCTACGTAGCAGCCGGAGATGTTCTACCCGGCCTATTCGAACCTCTGGCCTGGGGCGCCGGCATCGTCGGACTGATCCTGTACTACTGGGTGGGTGGTTTGTACGCAATCGATATTCGACGTGCGCTGGCTACATCCAGCCCGGGCTAAGCTCAGAACCGGTGATTTGACACAGGAGGAAGCGATCCGATGAACGTCCCCGGCGATCGGCGATATACGGAAGAGCATGAGTGGGCCGTCGCGAGAGCAGACGGCGTAGTTCGTCTTGGCATCACCGACTACGCGCAGGAAGCGCTCGGCGACATCGTATACGTCGAGTTACCACAGGTCGGTTCCGAATTCGCCAAGGGAGCGACACTCGCCGAGGTCGAGTCGACGAAGTCGGTCGCCGATGTCTATGCACCACTGGCTGGTGTCGTCACGGCCGTAAACGAGGCGCTCAACGATCAGCCGGAACTCGTCAACTCTGATCCATACGGCGATGGCTGGTTTGTCGAGCTGCGGCTCCAGGACCCTGCGGGCCTCGACGCCATGTTGGAGGCGACTGCCTACGGGGCGCTGATCGCGGACTGAGGTCATGGATAATCGGCCCGGTTGGGGCACAAGGACTCAGAACCCGAACCAAAACTAGGCCCGTCGGGCCCGGCTACCATTGCCCGTATGGAATGCCCGTCCTGCCAGCAAACCCTTGCCAACGACGCGACCATCTGTGACTCATGTGGGTTGGCGATTGAGCATGAACCGACGGTGGTGTTTGTTCCAGTGTCCGCAGAGACACACCCCGCGCTGAGCCCTACGGAGGCGTCAAAGGTTCCCGGCGTTCACGGTATCGGCCTCGTCATCGAGCGAGGTCCACGGGCCGGTCTCACGTTCTTGCTTCAACCCGGGGTCACGACCGTTGGGCGGCACCCGGAGAGTGATATTTTCCTCGACGACATAACCGTTTCGCGCCAGCACTGCCGGTTCGTGCTCGACAATCGAGGGCTCAGGCTCGAGGACTCAGGCTCGACGAACGGCACCTACGCGAACGAAGTGCGAGTAGACGACGCATGGCTGAAACCGGGTGACGAGGTCCTAATCGGCAAGTTCCATCTCCTTGTGGCTAAGGGTGATGTCTGATTCACCGGCCCTCACCATTGGTGAGGTCATCAACCTCGTCAAGGAGGAGTTCCCCGACGTTTCCGTTTCAAAGGTCCGGTTTCTCGAGGACCAGGGCCTGATACATCCGGGGCGGAGTCGATCCGGATACCGGCAGTTCCACGAGAGCGACCTGAAGCGCCTGCGCTATATCCTGCGCCTGCAGCGCGATCACTTCCTCCCACTCAAGGTGATCAAGTCGAAGCTCACTATGTGGGATCGGGGAGAGGAGCCGACGGTAGAGACGCCGGACGGTGCACCTCGCCCGACCAGGGATCTCGGTCAACCCGACGGTGAGTACAACGCCGAGGCGGTCCTGGCGCGGTCGGGACTCAACGACACGCAGATGCGAGCTCTGATCGAACATGGGCTGTTGCCCGGACGGGGACCGTATCACGATGGGCACGTTGCCATCAGTCTCGAGGCCGGCCGGCTCATCGGACTCGGCCTCGAAGCCCGGCACCTCCGAACCGTCATGCTGGCGGCAGAACGAACATCCGATTTGCTCATTACGCTGACAGAACCCCTCCGCCGTCACCGCTCGCCGGAAGCGCAGCGGCGTGCGCATGATGCATTGTCGACCGGTTCCGAATCGTTTGAGCACCTCTATGAGCTGTTCCTATCCGACGAGTTACGGGAAGCCCTCCCGCAGTGATACAGCGCCTCATAGTCCTCCTCACCACCCTCACCGTGGTCCTCACACCCGCGGCCCGCGCAGATGCCGGGCCCCTCTCCATTCCGACTCAGCCGCTGGAGGGGTTGGCCCCCCTTTCGCCGCCTGAGATCAGCTCGGAGACCTGGCTTCTGTGGGACGACACGTTCGACCGTGAACTGGGTGCGCTACTCCCGGACGAGGCGCGGGCCATGGCATCGACCACGAAAATGATGACGGCACTCGTTGCCCTCGAGAAGAGCGATCTGGACGATCGAGTCGTGATCAGCGAAGCCGCCACCGAGATCGGCGAGTCGGAGATCGACCTCGTGCCCGGTGAGGTGTGGAAGATGGAAGACCTGCTCAGGGCACTGCTCATGCGTTCTGCCAACGACGCCGCGATCGCCATCGCCGAATTCGTCGGGGGCACCGAGCGCGGATTCGTGCGAATGATGAACGAGACGGCGGACCGGCTTGGGCTGGAGAACACCCACTTCATGAATCCCCACGGTCTCGACGAGGAGGGTCACTACTCGTCTGCCCGTGATCTACTGACGATTGCGCTGACCGGGATGGAATACCCCACCTTCGCCGACATCGTCGGCACTCGATCCTCAACGTTTCCGAACGCGCCGGACGGCCAGGAGCGGGTGGCATCCACCACCAACGCACTTCTTGGAACATTCGAAGGCGCCATCGGCGTCAAGACCGGGTTCACAAACGAGGCCAAACTGACGATGGTGGCGGCGGCGGAACGAGACGGTCGGCGCCTCTATGCGGTGGTCATGGGTTCCAACGACCACTTCGCAGATGCCGCCGCTTTGCTCCGGTACGGCTACAGCGCCTTCGGCCTGCTGAATGTTGTTGCAGTTGGTCAGGTCGTCGCCTCGCAGCGCGGGCCGGGAGGTACCACCGACGCGATCGCCAACGCAGGACTCGAGTACTTCGCCAGTGCGGAAGACGCCGGAGAGGTTGACCTCGTGATTGAATACTCAGACGGTGGCGATCCGCTGGTCGTCGCGGAAGTGGGCATGGAAGAGATCGGTCGCGTCGGTCTCGAACTCACCGAACCGGACTCGCTGCCCGGCCTCGGTGAGGCGTTCTCTTGGGCGAGCGCGTATTGGGATTGGTTGTGGGGTAATGACTGAGCCGGTCGTCGAGGTCATCACCCAGTCCGCCATCGAGTCGCGCATACGTGAGCTGGGGAATCAGATCAGCGTCGACTTCGAGGGTCGTTTCCCGATCTTTGTGGCCGTGCTGCACGGTGCACTTCCGTTCCTGGCGGATCTGGTCCGTGCAATCCCTGCCGATCTCGACGTTGATTTTCTCGCCCTGAGCCGGTTCGGTGAAGGCGGGCGGGTACGAATCGCGATGGACACCCTGACGTCTTTGGAAGGGCGCCATGTGGTCATCGTCGAGGACATCGTTGATACCGGGCTCACATTGAACGTGCTTCGTCGGATGATCGAAATGCGCGACGTGGCGAGCCTCTCGACCGCCACATTGATCGACAAGGCCTCGCGTCGCCTCGTAGAGACTCCGCTCGAGTACCGGGGGTTCGAGGTCGGGGACGAGTTTCTCCTTGGTTATGGAATGGACTGGGACGGTCGGTTCCGCAACCTCGCATCGATCTGGGCCGTGCTCGATCTCCCCGCCTTCTCGGAAGACCCGGACGTTTTGAGCCGCATGGCGTTGGCCGATCCCGGTGATAGTCTGAGCGCATGAGCAACGGAGTTCCGATGGACCTGGTCGGCGTTCGGATCGAATTGCCGTCCAATCAGCCGATTGTGCTCCTGCGCGAACGAGGAGGAACCCGGTACCTCCCGATCTGGATCGGAGCGATCGAGGCAACGGCGATCGCTTATGCGCTCGAGGGAGTCGAGCACCAGCGCCCGCTCACCCACGATCTCTTCCGGGACAGCGTCATCGCGCTTGGAAGTGCAGTTGACCGCGTAGTGGTTACGGAACTTCGGGACAACGTCTTCTTCGCCGATCTCGTCTTCCGGACGGAGACGGATGAGATCCACGTGTCTGCCCGCCCGTCCGACGCCATCGCGCTTGCCGCTCGGACCGAGGCGCCGCTCTTCGCCGACGCACAGGTGCTCGAGGATGCCGGCATTGAGATTGAGGAGGAATCCGAGGAGGACGAGATAGAGGCCTTTAGGGAGTTCCTCGACGACGTATCTCCAACGGATTTCGGAGCCCCGCCCACCCCGTGAGTGCCGTCGCCCGAGTCAGGATCGGCGCCGCCTTCCTCGCCCTGATCGTCTTCAGCGGGACGATCGCTTACGTCATCATCGAAGACGTAACAGTGTTCGACTCCTTTTACATGGTCGTCGTCACCATCACGACGGTTGGTTTCGCAGAGGTGATCGACCTCTCGAGAATTGGTCGGGCCGTCACCATCCTTCTCATGATCGTCGGGGTTGGGACGGCGGTCTACACTTTCGGCGCAGCCCTGGAAATGGCGCTCGAGAACCTGGGTGGACGAGGGACGGCACGGATGAGCAGACAGATCGACAATCTCACCGACCACTACATCGTGTGCGGATTCGGCAAGGTCGGTGCCGCTACCTGGGAGCACATTCACCGTCGGACCGAGAAGGTGGTGGTGATCGAAACGAACCCCACCCTGGCGGAAGCGGCCAGATCCGCAGGGGCGCTGGTCGTTGAAGGAGACGCCACTCACAACGATGTATTGGAGAGTGCCGGCATCAAACGCGCCCACTCGTTGATTGCCTGCGTCAGGGACGACTCAGACAATCTGGTCATCGTGCTGTCGGCGAAATCCATTCAACCCGATCTGCTGGTGATCTCGAGAGCCACCGAACCTGAATCGATTGGGAAGCTGCGCCTGGCGGGGGCCGACCGGATCGTCTCTCCGCAAACGGTGGGAGCCAGGCGCATTGCTGCGATGGCACTCGACCCCAACCTGGCCCGATTCGTTGATCTGGTTGTTGAAGGGGACCTGGTGGAACTCCGGATCGAACAACTGGCAGTACCCGAAGGAAGCCCTCTCGCAGGAGCCACACTGCGAACGTCACGTATCAGGGAGTTGTCCGGCGCCACGATTCTCGCCATCGAGGCAGACCAGGAAGGCATTCAACTCAACCCGAATCCCGACCGCTCTTTCGCGCCCGGCGACTTGCTGGTAGCGATCGGAACGCGGGAGCACATCGATGCCCTGATTCACATGCTGGCCGTCCAGTCTTCCGATGATCGTTGACGGCGCGCGCTCGCACGAGTAGGTTGAGTGACCCTGGGGTAATTACGGGCGTGTAACCTTGGGCAACGAAAGGGAAACGCATCGTGACTGAGACCGGCTTCCGAGCCCCCAATGTATGCAATCTGGTAGGCATCACATATAGACAGCTCGACTATTGGGCGCGCACGGACTTGATCACGCCCTCTATTCAGAATGCGCAGGGGTCGGGCTCGCAGCGTCTCTACTCGTTCACCGATGTCATCCAGCTAAAAGTCATCAAGCGGCTGCTCGACGCCGGCATGAGCCTTAAAAAGATCCGCCAGGCGATGGAGATTCTCCGGGAACAGCTTCGAAGTGCGCAGCCACTCCGCGATGTCACGTTGCTCTCAGACGGACTGACCATCTTCGCCGCCCATAGCCCGGACGAAGTCGTAGACGTCTTTCGGAAGGGACAGGGCGTCTTCGGAATTGCGGTCGGCCCGGTCCAGGATGAGCTCGAAGGAGAGATTCACGAGCTCTATCCGGAAATCGATTCACTGCAACCGGAGGTTAGCGCAATCGAGGCAGGCTCCACCTGAGCACTCACCACCCGGATGGGTCCGGCCGCCCGACGGCGGATGCCGTCCCGTTTGCTCACAACAGCGAGCGGCAGTTCGCGTTGCTCCTGGACTTCTACGGATTGCCATGGGATTACGAACCGCGTTCGTTTGAAATCGAGTTCGACGAGGACGGCACCCCGACCAGTTTCTTCACTCCCGACTTCTACCTGCCGGACGAAGACATGTTCATTGAGATCACCACGATGAACCAGAAGCTCGTAACCAAGAAGAACCGCAAAGTTCGGCGACTGCTCGAGTTCCATCCCGAAATACGGTGCAAGATCCTCTACCAACGTGACTACCTCCATCTGGTCGTGAAGTACGGGCTTGAGGAACCGGGTCAACTAGACGATGCTTCGCTGCCAAGCCGAATCCCCGGACCGCCGCAGATAACCCGACTCGATCAGGCAGGCTCCGAAGCCGGGTAGAACGGACGGTTGACCGGCGAGGATCCCCGGCGCGTCTAGTCTCGTTCTGGAAGTCAACGGAGGTGTTATGCCGCGTTCCCCGCTCCATGCGACACATGAAGAACTTGGCGCCAAGTTTGTCGACTTTTCCGGTTGGGACATGCCGGTCCAGTACGACGGGGTGTTGGCGGAGCACAATGCCGTCCGCGACGAAGTCGGCGTGTTCGACGTCTCTCACCTCGGACGATTCGACCTCCAGGGCGCCGGGTCGACCGAGCTGCTCCGGAGCCTCCTCTGCAACGATATCGGCAAGATTGTGCCCGGTAGAGCCCAGTACACGATGGCCCTCAACGATGGGGGAGGAGTCGAAGACGACATCATTGTCTGGCGATGGGACGACGAGCACTACTGGGTCATTCCGAACGGTGCGAATCAGGCTCCGATCCTTGCCCGTTTCCACGCGGCCGCACCTGCAGCCGTGACCATCGCCTCCCTTCAGGAGACGACCGCACTTCTGGCAGTCCAGGGTCCCAACGCACCCGCTCTCATCGAGTCGATCATCGGACAGCGACCGGGGCGATTCCGGGTTGTCACGGGCTCCTTTGAGGGCAGAGAAGCGTGGGCGGCCGGCACCGGATACACGGGAGAACGAGGGGGAGAGGTGGCGGTCGACGGTGACCTGGGCCCGGCCCTATTTCGGGCATTCCTCGATGCCGGGGCGACGGCCTGTGGGCTCGGGGCGAGAGATACGCTGCGCCTCGAGATGGGTTACCCGTTGTGGGGCCAGGATCTCGACGCAGACACCAGCCCCCTCGAAGCCGACCTCGAGTGGGTCGTCGACTGGGATCACGGTTTCGTCGGCCGCCCTTCGCTCCTGCGCCTCAAGGAAGACCTGCCCAAGCTGCTCGTAGGATTCGCAATGGAGGGCCGGCAGATACCTCGACACGGCTATCCGGTCCGCGCCGGATCGGCAACGGGCGTGGTGGCAAGCGGCAACTTCAGCCCTTCACTGGGCTACGGGATCGGCATGGCGTATCTGAGCCCTCCGCCCTCTCCCGCCGATCCGATTGAGGTCGAAATCCGTGGAGCGTGGCATCCTACCCGGCGGGTCACACCTCCGTTCGTGGGAAAGGACTGACGTGGATTTCACACCGCATACCGCCGCCGACATCGAAGCAATGCTGAGTCGAGTCGGCCTCTCTTCAGTTGAAGATCTGTTCGGACATCTCCCCGACCTCGTACGCGTGGTCGGGGACCTCGACCTCCCGGCGGGCATTAGTGAGCCGGAACTCGTCGCCGCCATCACTGCTCTGGCGGAACGCAATGACGATCTGGTCTGTTTTGCGGGTGGTGGCCACTACGACCACTACCTTCCACCGACCGTGCGATCGCTGAACCTGCGGACCGAGTTCGTCACGTCCTATACGCCCTATCAGCCGGAAGTGAGCCAGGGCGTTCTCCAGGCACTGTTCGAATACCAATCGATGGTGTGTGCCATCACGGGCATGGACGTTGCCAACGCATCGGTCTATGACGGCGCCGGAGCCGCCCTGGAAGCAGTCAATGTGGCAGTGGCGGCCACCCGCCGGAACGTGATCTGGGTATCGGGGGCCGTGGGACCGCAAGTTCGACAAACGATCGCAACATTCGCGCACGCCCGGGGTATCGCAATGGTTGAACATCCGGTTGTTGCGGGAGTCACGCACTGGAACCCTGATGCAGATGGTCCGCCGGCCGCAGTCGTCGTGGCACAACCGAACTATCTCGGCGCCATCGAATCGTACGGGTCGGCGGTTGAAGTTGCGCATACCCGTGGCGCCCTGGCGATTGCCGTCGTCGATCCAATGACACTCGGGCTGCTCCGGACGCCGGGCGAAGCCGGAGTAGACATCGCTATTGCAGAAGGGCAACCCCTCGGCGGGCCACTCACCTTCGGCGGGCCGGGCGTCGGGTTGTTCGCCGTCACCGAGAGTCTGGTCAGGCGACTTCCCGGCCGGCTGGTCGGAACTACCACCGATGACCGCGGTCGCTTGGCGTACGTCCTCACGCTGCGAGCCAGAGAGCAAGACATCCGGCGAGAGAAGGCTTCATCGAATATCTGCACTAATCAGTCTCTGAACGCCATCGGCGTGGCGATTCAGCTGGCCTGGCTCGGCCCCGACGGCCTGACCGAGGTGGGAAGACAGTCGGCTCAGAAGGCCCGTTACCTGGCGGCTCGTCTAACCACGATCGATGGTGTGAAGCTTGCCCATCCCGCCGCCTATGTCAGAGAATTCGCCGTTACGTTGCCGGTCGCACCGGCGATAGTCATCGACGCGATGGCGAAACAAGGGATCCTCGCCGGGATCGATCTCTCGGCCGACTACCCCGAACTGGAAAACGGGCTGCTCATCGCCCTGACCGAACAACGGACCAAGGAACAGATCGATGCCTACATTTCCCTACTCAAGGAGGTGATCGCTCATGCCTAAGCCTGGTGGCTCTGCAGCATCATCTCCCCTCGTCGGTGGCTCCGAAGAACCGACCCTGAAAGAGATCTCCGTCTCCGGCCGGCGCGCCTGGTCGCTGGCACCGCTCGATGTACCCGAGATCGAACTCGATCTACCGGAGAAGAGCGAGGAACGGGTCGCTCTTCCTGAGGTGAGCGAACACGATCTAGTGATGCACTACACGCGTCTGTCACACCGGAACTTCGCAGTGGATCTCGGCGCGTACCCGCTCGGTTCGTGCACGATGAAGTACAACCCCAAAGTCTGCGACTGGGCGGCAGAGCACCCTGCGTTTCGTGATCTCCATCCGGCAACACCGGCGTCTTCGGCACAGGGTGCGTTGGCGGTGTTGGTCGAGGCTGAGCGATACCTCTGCGAGATCACGGGCATGGACCGGGCAACCTTCCAGCCTCCGGCCGGTGCCTCAGGTGAGCTGACCGGCCTGCTGCTGATGCGGGCCTATCACGAGGACAAGGGCGAAGAGAGATCGAAGATCCTGATTCCGGACGCCGCCCACGGCACGAACCCCGCCTCCGTCACTCTGGGCGGCTACCAAGCGGTGGAAGTGCCCTCCAACGACCGCGGCATGGTCGACGTTGAGGCGCTGCGTGGCCTGGTCGACGGTCAGGTTGCAGGTCTGATGCTGACCAACCCAAACACCCTCGGACTGTTCGAGGAGAACATCGTTGAGATCGCCGAGATCGTGCACGAGGCAGGGGGCCTGGTGTACTACGACGGCGCCAACCTGAACGCGATCATGGGTGTCGCCAAACCTGGATTGATGGGCTTTGACATCGTCCATTCGAATCTTCACAAGACGTTCGCCACCCCGCACGGCGGTGGTGGCCCCGGCGCGGGGCCTGTTGCGGTCCACGACGTGCTTGTGCCGTTTCTACCGGGCCCGCTTCCGGAAGCCGGCGAAGACGGGGTGATTCGGTGGGTGACGCCCGCCAAGAGCATTGGCCGCGTCCACGGAAAGCACGGCAACTTCGGAGTTGTGCTCCGGGCCCTGGCCTACATGAAGGCGCTGGGTGGCGATGGCTTGCGGCGTGTGTCGGAGCGTGCGGTTCTCAACGCCAGGTACCTGGAGGAGCTGTTACGGGGCCCATACGATCTCCCGTACGATTCACCGTGCATGCACGAGTTCGTCGCATCCGCCAAGACACTGAAGAAGAGCACCGGTATCCGGGCCATGGACATTGTCAAGGCACTCATGGATGAGGGGTTTCATGCGCCGACGGTCTACTTCCCGCTGATCGTCGACGAAGCGCTGATGATGGAGCCGACCGAAACCCAAAGCATGCAGACGATGGATGCCCTCGCCGCTGCGTTGCTCTCGATAGCCGACCGGGCGGCCACCGAACCCGATGCGTTGCACGCCGCTCCCGTTAACACACCGGTTGGACGGCCGGATGAGGCTTCCGCCGCCCGGCATCTACGAGTGACCTGGAGGAATGACGATGACTGAATCGTCCACCGTCGAAACAATCCGCACGGGCACCCACACCCGGCTCAGACGGAAGTGGGTCGCGACAGATCCCTGGGCAACGATGCTCATAGTGCACGGACTGGGGGAGCACAGCGGGCGCTACGAGCAGACCGGTGGCCTGTTTGCCGATGCCGGAATTGCCGTGTTCAGCTACGACCTGCTCGGCCACGGTGCCTCGGCCGGGGTCCGCGCTCACGTCGACACGTTCTGCGACTTCCTCGATGAGGTGCAGGAAGAGCTCACCGCCTCCCGTCGAGAAGGCCTGCCTTCCGTTCTCATGGGTCATTCGCTCGGGGGCCTCATCGTGCTCGACTATCTCGTGTCTGATCGCCCTCACCCCGACTACGTCGTCTCCAGCGCCCCGGCCCTGAGCGGAGGGAAGGCGTGGCAGCGACTGCTGGCGCCGCCACTCGGGAAGCTGTTCCCGAAACTGGCGATTCCGACAGAGATCTCGGCCGAGCAGCTCTCCCGTGACCCTGCGGTCGGTGAGGCCTATTTCGCCGATCCGCTCGTCCTGACGAAGGCAACCACGCGCCTGGGCGCCGAGATGTTCGCAGCGGGTGACCGCGTGCGTGCGAGACTCGACAAGCTCACCGTGCCAACCCTGGTCATTCACGGAGGCGGAGACGAGCTGGTTCCGGCCGCCGTCTCGGCGACCCTGGCCGACCTGCCAACCGTCGAGCGGTTGCTCTACCCGAAGCTTCGACACGAATCGCTCAATGAACCCGAAGGCCCGGAGGTCGTCGCCGGGATCGTCGAATGGCTGAAGCGGGTCATGTCAACTCACGAGCCATAGGCCCAACGTTCCAAGCGGATTGTTCCCGGTGAGCACGGCAGAGTGGTGGAAGCCATCGGGCATTCGGGCGGGGGAGGGGTAACCTCTGACGGTGCCGGATACCGTCCCGCGTTTGCGTCGCTCTCTTCGCTCCAGTTCTCCGTCGCTCACGGTCGAACGCCGGCACTGGGAGCGCGGCGCCCAGATCGTGGTGGGAATGGATGAGGTCGGCCGCGGGTCGTGGGCCGGACCTCTGACGATCGGAGCGGTCGTCCTTCCTCCCGATCGACGCGTCTACAAGATACGCGATTCCAAGCTTCTGATCGAGGATGAGCGGGAAGCCCTGTTCGATCGTATTCTCGACTGGGTAGACCGCTGGGCGATCGGGCATGCATCTCATGAGGAATGCGATCGACTCGGCATGTCGGAAGCACAGCGGCTCGCCGCCCGCCGGGCTCTCACCGGTCTCGGTATCGAAGCGGACTATGTGCTCGTCGATGGGAACTGGGACTTCGTCGGCAACGGTCGAACGAGCACTCTGATCAGGGGTGACGCGACGTCGCTGTCGATTGCCGCTGCTTCCATCGTCGCCAAGGTCACCAGGGACCGTATCATGCGCGCGCACGACGAGCACTTCCCGGCTTTCAACTTCGCGGCGAACAAAGGATATCCGTGCCCTATCCACAAGGCTGCTCTCCATGCGCTTGGACCAACCACCATTCATCGGCGCAGTTGGGCGTTCATGGACGGGCTTCCGTGGAATGGCGTTGCTCGCTACGAGCGCCCCGATCCACAGGGGCGGCTGTTTCTATGATCGAGTCGCTGGCCGGCCGGCTCCTGGTGGCAACCCCATTCCTACTCGATCCGAATTTCTACCGGACCGTAGTCCTCATGATCGAACATGATGACGATGGGTCGCTGGGCGTGGTCTTGAACCGTCCGCTCGAAATCCCGGTGTCGGATTATCTCGACGAGTGGGAGTCGCTCGTCGCCGAGCCGCGGGTCGTGTTCTCCGGCGGACCGGTTCGGCAAGAGGTCGCGCTGGCGGTGGCACGAGGCCCCCAGTCGGCGGGGGATCTGAGCGCGTTGATCATCCACGATGTCCAACTCGTCGACCTCGATCACGACCCGGCTGAAGCGGGATTCGAGACTGTGCGCGTTTTCAGCGGATATGCGGCTTGGGCACCCGGACAACTCGAAGGTGAGATCAGAGACGAAGCCTGGTGGGTGTTTGCAAGCACACCGGAAGATCCATTCAGTTCTGACGCGGAGAACCTGTGGCCGCTCGTGTTGAAGAGGCAACGAGGAAAGGTCGCGCTATTCGCCACACTGCCGGACGATCCGGGTCTCAACTAACCCCTGAGAACCATTTCATCCAGTTGGAAAGACGAAACACGGGCCTTGGAAGTCGTAGGAGGCCGCCAGATCGGAGGCTGTGAACCCCAGGATCGGCGAGAGTGGCGAGATGGCTCCTGCTCCGAGGGTGGCATCGAGACCACCTTGATCGTCGAACAACGCCTTATCCGGGCGGTAGATGGCGGTCGCCCGAGTAACGGTGGAGGCCGCGTCCCCGCTGTAGATATTGGATGGCGCGAGGCCACCGTATGACAGGGAGCCGATCCTCCCGGCTGCGGCGACGACGCCGGACGGAGTGAGGTCGCCGAGATCGGTGGCCCGCTCCAGCACAGTCTTCGTCACCACGTACTCGAGGTAACCCTCGATGAGGCCGGTCGACGGATACCGGTCCGGATAGGCGGCGGCCAGCACAGAGATGACCTCGGCCATGTCTTCGGCCTCTGCCCCGAGCGGCAAGATGAGCGTCGACATCAGCATGTTCTGCGCCATGTAGTCGCCGAGCGCGGTGGACAGCAACCGGTCGGAGAACGAGACCATAGCAACGCCCCATTGCCCGGTGTAGCCGAGCTGCAGTGCCGTTCCCACGATCTCAACCATCGAAATGGGATCGGTGGCCATCCATGTGTAGTCCGCACCGCTGGCGGCCGCAGCTACTGCAATGGGTCGAAGGTCCTGACCCGGGATGACAGTGCCTTCGCCGTCGTACACGATCTCCATGCCTAACTGCTCGGCGGCATAGCGAGCGCCTGCCGCTGAATCGCGACCGAAGTCATCCGGGAAGGTGATGATGGCGAGTCTCGGCGCTCGCCCAGTTGTCGCTCGATGCTGCTCGTCGATGTAGGAGATCGTGTTGATCGCTTCCATGCAGTAATTGGAGCCGGTCTCGAGCAAATTGGCTCCCATTTGAGGATCAGACCACCCCGAATACCAGGTGACCGGCAAGGCCAGCAGATCGTCCTCGATCAAGTTCGGAAGCACAGACAGCGTCTGCTGTGATCCCGTCGAGTGAGCGAACATGACGACGCGGTCCTTCAGCTCCGCGTACTTCGCCTGGTGGATACTCAGGTCGTACCCGGTGTTCGCAATCAATACCTCGACCTGCCTGCCGCCGATGCCCCCCTCGTCGTTGAGGCGACTCCAAAACGCAAGCTGGGCGTCCACCACATCCACGACGGTCCCTGAGAACGGGCCGGTGAGATCGGCGAGTACGCCAACATAGATCGTGTCGTCCGTGGCAGTGATGCCGTCTGTTGTTGCAGGAGTCACCCCGGCAGCAATCGCAGCATCGGGGGCGTCAGTCTCGAGCGTCGTCGACGTTGAAGCGGGAGCAGTCGTTGAGGGGATCACGACTTGCGGCTCGGTCGACGTACAGGCACCCATTACAACGAGTAACGCCACCAAGACAACAACCCGGTCCCTCATGGTCCCACCTCGAACTCGATGCGGCGATCGTCGGCTGCCGAGGCTCCCCGGCCCGGAAAGAGCTCACCATATGAGACCACGGCCATGCGGTTGGCCGGGACGCCGACCGACACGAGGTAGCCATACACGGCCCTCCCTCGCTCCCCGGCCAGTTGCTGGTTCGCCTCGGCGCTCCCGCTGGCGTCTGTGTGCCCGGCGATGAATATCTGCAACCCGGGTTGGGAGAGGATGATCTTGGCGGCGATATCGAGGGCTGCCTGGCTTTCAATGGTGAGGTCGGAAGATCCACTGAGAAACACAATCGGGCTCTCCTCGAGAAGCGCCTGGAGTTGGTCTCTCAACTCTTGTTCATCTCCTCTCAGACGGAGTCGGTTGACCACGGTTACCTCGTCACCGACCTCCAGAACAATCGATCGAACATCATCGACAAAGGCAAAGTAGCCGTCTTCGAGCACATCGAAGGGAACGACGCCGTCGAGGTAGGCGACGCTGCCGTCGAGGGTCACTGCGATCCCTTCGTAGCCTGCATCTTCGAGTGCTGCAGCCAGCGCGGAGCTTTCGTCGCCGGGGACACCCACCGGAACGGCGGTGGTATCCGGAGTGGTGCCGACTTCCAAGCGGTTGTCGACCTTCTCGACGCCGGGGAGTCCCAGCACGACATCGGCCGCCGCCAACACGTCGCGGTCAGCGGCCACTGTGCCGCTCAGCACTGCCAGATTGCCGTTGATGAGCACTGCCACCGTCGCGAAACCGGCCGCGTCGAGCAGCTGACGGGCTGCCGACGAGACGTCCGAGGCGACGACGACCCGATTGAGCACCTGCGAAACACCATCGATCCCGACGGCGATCGAAGAGGCGATGTCGAGATCGTTCGGTTCGGTGACGGTTCCGATCAGCGTGACGGTGGATCCCTCGATGATCGGCGTGACGGTAGTGATACCAGCACCGGCGAGCCCTTCGAGAATGGCAGTTTCTAGCGCGCCCGAGGTCGAAGCGGCCGCAACCGTGAGGTCTGCGCGGACCTCCTCAACACCGTCCACCCGTCCAATGGAGGCGACCAGCAGATCTGCATCGGCGGTCGTCTCGACCTCACCCGCGATCGTGGCGACACCATCTGAGTAGGTGGTGATGAGACCCGGATATCCGGCTGCTGCGCTCGAGACGTTCCTGGTGATGAGGAAGTCCTCCACATAGGTCCACCCGAAGGCGTACACACCGTAGAACGCTGCCGCAACGGCCAGCACGACCAGGCCGGTGATCCACGGCCATCTTCGGCGGCGCCGCGGACGCCGGGTGACATGGCGGCTGGAACGTAGCGCGAGCAGTTGATCGTGCCCCAGCAGTGTCTGGTCATCCTCGCCCGACTCGAGCCCGTCGGTGCCGTCCAGGCCGGGCGGACCGGGCCATGGGTCCTCGCCGGCTATACCGGCTTGCGGATGTTCTTCTGGCTCATTCAGCCCTGGCGGCATGCAGTCGTCCTCTTCCCGTAGGTTCCAGCCATACACCCGGACCCCTGCGCATATCCAGAGATAGCGCCTGCCTCCCAAATTATGATCGTAATGAGTCCATCGGCCCGAGAGGCGATTTCTTGAGGGGTCTGATCGATCTGTTTGCGGGAATAACTCGACCTTTGAGAAGGGTGAGTATCGCGCAGTGTCGCGAGGCTCCAGCGCCACTCAGACGGTGAAGCGACCGAGACGAATCTGTTGCCCTTCCATCAGCTCGAGTTCCCGCGCGCCTGAGATCACTACCTTCGGATCCGGGGTGAAGTCCAGACTGAGATCGCGATGTTCGTACGGAACCGCGTTGAGGATTACTCGCATCGCGTTGAGTCGAGCCGCTTGCTTGTTCCCGGAGCGAATTATCGTCCACGGCGCCGTGACGGTCGACGTGCGCTTGAGCATGCGGTATTTCATTTGGGTGAAGTCGTCCCAATGGTCCTGTGCCTGGAGGTCGACCTCGCTTAGCTTCCACTGACGGAGTGGGTCTTTCCGGCGCCGGGCGAACCGCCTGGCCTGTTCTTCCTTGGTGACGCTGAAGTACAGCTTCACAAGTATCGTTCCCTGGCGGACGAGGTCCTTCTCGAAGCCTGTCACACCGGTTTGAAAGGCGTCGTATTCGGCTTCTGTGCAAAAACCAAGGACCGGCTCGACCATCGCCCGGTTGTACCAGGATCGGTCGAACAGGACGATTTCACCCCCCGTGGGAAAGTGGGTGACGTAGCGCTGGAAGTACCACTGCGTTCCCTGCTCTTCGGTCGGTTTGCCCAATGCAACCACGCGATAGTGCTTGACGTTCATATAGCGGGTGATTCTCCGAATTGTCCCACCCTTCCCAGAAGCGTCGCGGCCCTCGCAGACAACGATCATCCGCTGTGAGGTGGCTTCGAGGTGTTGCTGGAGTTTCAGCAGCTCTACTTGAAACGGTCTGAGCTCGTCGTCTCGTGAGAGCCGGCTGAGCGCCCTGTCCCTTTCTTTCGTCACGGCAGTGATTTGCTGCTCCAGTTCGGCTACCCGACGTGCCAGATCCGGGTCCGGATGGTTGGTGTCTTCGTGTGCGGTATCCGGCTCAATCATTGGACGGACGACCTTACCGGTGGGCGCCGGCCTCCGCTGAGTGGAACACTGCGTCCTGCCCTCAAGAAGAGCTCCCTGCAATAACCAGGTTGCCGAGCACCTTCTCGGTCGCAACACTGATCTCCTCGACGGCGGCCCAGAACGCCTCAGCGTTGGCCTTGGACGGCGATCGGAACCCGGTCACCTTGCGGACGTACTGCAAAGCGGCTGCCTGCGTGTCGTCGTGGGTCACATCGATCGTCATGGGCGGGCGAAGAGTTTTGATGCTACGGCACATCGACTCAGACTAGGCGCGGACCAGATCCTTCGAGGGAACGGGGAGAACTAGGATGAGGCGGCTCCACCCGCCCTCGTAGGCATAGCTGAGCGTTCCTCCCATCAGGTTGGCGAGGGTCCTCGACACTGTGAGACCCAGGCCCACTGAGGCTGGGACGCCGGGGAAGTCGTGCGCGCGGGCGAACGGTTCGAAGATCCTGTCTCGGAGTTCGGGCGGGATACCCGATCCGGAATCCGAAACCACCACCACCATCCGCTCGCCTTCCCGGTGCCCCGTGACCGTGACCTGTGCACCTCCATATCGATAGGCGTTTGAAATCAAGTTGCGGAGGATTTGCCGCAGCCTGCCTCCGTCCGCCAGCACGGCGCCGCTTGCTTCGACCGAGATGTCGTCGGATCCGTCGATCATGGTGAGAGCGTGCGCTATCTCTTCGGCGATGTCGAGCACCTCGGTAGTGATAGAGAGTTCTCCGGCGTCTATGCGCGCAGCCACGAGGAGATCGTCCACGATGGCGGACACTGCGTCGCTCTCCCTGGCGATCATGTCTGCAAACTCGACCATCTCGTCAGCAGAGAAATCGCCCACCCGGTCTCGTAGTTCGTGCGAAAGCGCAACGATCGGAGTCAGCGGGGTCCGAAGTTCGTGACTGACGGAAGCGATGAACTGATTGCGCGCCTCAGTGAGCTTCCGCTCCTCCTCGAGTGCCTGACTGCGGCCTTGGAGACGCACAACGAAATAAGACAAGATCAGCGCCATTGCCAGAAGCGCCGGAAGACCCCAGCGAAGGAGTTGCTCCGATCTCCGGCCCGCCTCAACCGACTCCAAGAGGTGCTCGTTTTCCTCATGGAGCAAGGCGAGCAATGGAGAGCGGACCTCGCGTTCCAGCAAAAAGACGGCGGCACCTTGATCGTGTGATGGGTCCGCTCCGGCAGTCACGACCGCCAGCAGGTAGGCGTCGAACGAGTCCGCGAACCCCTGAACCAGAGCTACCTCGTCTGCATCGATGAGAGAAAGGAGTTCTGCCACATATCGTTCGAAGTTTGCTGTTGCCGCAGCAACGTCCGGATCCTCGGAGGGAGGCTGGACTTCTCCTGGTTGCGCCGTCCAGATCGCCAGTGATTGTTCAACGACGGTGAACGCAATGTGCATCTCGCCGAGGAGGTGCGCTTCTCGCGATTCCTTTCGGATGTCCGCCGATGTCTGAAGGTTGGAGACAACGACCGCTCCGAGGCCGGCAATGATGACGACCACCGCCATCGTCGAGAGGACTGCCGGTCCGATCCGCGAAGTGCGTACCTGTGTCTGCCTGGTGTGGGTCACTACCTGGCATATCGGCGCCTACTTGGGAGTGGTTGAGGGTTCATTGCGTCGCATGCCGCAGTGCCGCACGGCTATTCGCCGGCCTCGCCTCTGGCGAGCAGATAGCCCCGGGCTCGTTCTGTGCGTGGATACTGTTCAACCAGTTGCCAGAAAGCCGGGGTGTGATTGGGCTCCACCAGATGAGCCAGTTCATGCACGATCACATAGTCGAGAACCCAGGTGGGATAGGCGGCCAGGCGAGACGATAGGCGAACAGTGCTGGTGGCAATCGTCGTCGATCCCCACAGGGTGTGCTGTCGGTTCGACCACTCGATCGAGGCAGGGCGGGGCAACCCGTACCGGTTAGCCAGTCGATTTGCCCGCACATCGAGGTCGACCTCACTCGCAAGACTGTCCCGGCGCAAGCGGCGCTTCATTTCCTCGACCCAGCGCGCTTCTTCAGCGGCGGTCAGGTGGGCAGGGATGGCGACCCGCAATACCCCGTCGACCAACCTGGCTTGAACGGTCTTGCGCCTTCTGGTACTTCGAACCACTTCGACTTGCATCGCTGCACGGTACACCCTGAGCGGACTAACGATGCGCCCTGTTGCAGCCGTGCCACCAAGAGGCGAAACTCCGATCGTGAGCGACACCTACTTCTCGCCCGAGCACACGCTTCTCCGTCAGACTTTTCGGCACTTCGTCGAAACGGAGATCATTCCCTTCGTCGACGATTGGGAAGAGGCCGGTGTGTTTCCCCGCGACCTCTACGGCAAGGCCGCCGGAATCGGGCTCCTCAACCTGGGGTATCCCGAGGAGTACGGCGGCATTCCGGCGGACCTGCTGGCTCAGGTCGTGGCATGGGAAGAACTCGCCAGGGCCGGGTCGGGAGGACTTGGTGCTTCGCTTGGATCACTGCACATCGCTCTCCCCCCGATCGTCAAACACGGAACGGCCGAGCAGAAGGCCCGCTTTCTGCCCGGCGCCTTGGCGGGTGAGCGTATCGCAGCGCTGGCGGTGACCGAGCCCGGGGGAGGGTCGGATGTCGCCGGGATCACGACGAGGGCCAGGCGTGATGGCGACGTGTTCGTGGTCGATGGGGCAAAGACCTTCATCACATCGGGAGTGCGGGCCGACCAGTTCACCGTTGCAGTACGGACCGGCGATCCGGGACATAGAGGAATCAGCGTGCTGGTCATCGAGGCGGACACCCCGGGGTTCACCCGTTCGGGTCCCCTGAAGAAGATGGGATGGTGGGCGTCTGATACTGCAGAGCTGTTCTTCGATGGGTGCCGCGTGCCGGCCTCCAACCTGATCGGCGTACCCGGTGGCGGATTTCGCTTGATCATGGAGAACTTCCAGGTCGAGCGACTGCAGATGGCCGTCGTTGCCAACGTCACGGCCGAACTCGCCTTGGCCGCCAGCCTGAATCATGCGTCCGCCCGGCACACCTTCGGGGAACCCCTGGCTGCCCGGCAGGTGATCCGGCACAAGTTGGTTGACATGGCGACGAAGCTCGAAATCAGCCGCCAGTACACCTACAGCGTGGCCGACCGACTGAACCGTGGCGAAGTTCAGGTCAAGGAGGTCTCGATGGCAAAGCTATTTGCTACCGAGACCAGCGACTTCATCACAGACGCGGCGGTGCAGATATTCGGCGGGTTCGGATACATGCGCGAATACCTGGTCGAACGCCTTTACCGTGACAATCGGGTGCTCTCGATCGGTGGGGGGACGACGGAGATCATGAAAGAGATCATTGCCAAGCACATCTTGTGATCGGCATCGCGCAGTGCGGGTGGCTGGGCGGCTCTTGCGTCACACAGAGCGCGTGATACCCCCGTCCACCCGCAGGTTTTGGCCGGTGATGTAGCCGGCATCATCGGAAGCGAGGAAGGCGACGGCCTTGGCGATCTCCACAACCGTGCCGTAACGGCCGCTTGGAATCCGGGCAACGTTTTCGACAGACTCCGGGTAGCTGTCGATGAAACCGGGCAATACGTTGTTCATCCGGATCCCGGCAGAGGCGTATTGGTCGGCGAACACCTTGGTGAATCCGGCGAGGGCGGCCCGTAGGCTGCTCGACACGGGGAAGGCTTCGTCGGGTTCGAACGCCGCGAATGTCGAGATGTTGACAAAGCTTCCTCCGCCCCTTGCCGTCATTATCG
Organism: Acidimicrobiia bacterium; assembly: GCA_029210695.1. NCBI lineage: Bacteria > Bacillati > Actinomycetota > Acidimicrobiia > Acidimicrobiia bacterium. The sequence continues at coordinate 29,443 of JARGFH010000013.1, read as the reverse complement.
GCGTCACCAACCGGGCCATTCGAACGACGTTGAGCAGTACCAGGTCGAGTCCAGCATGCCAGTCGGCGTCGGAGACATCGAGGATCGGCCCCTTGGCCGGGTGACCGGTGTTGTTGACGACCGTGTCGATCCGCCCATATGCAGCCATCGCACTATCAACGAGCAAAGCCAGGTCTGCTTCTTCGGTAACAGATCCGGTTGTGCCGATCCCGTCCAAGGTCCCGGCGAGTCGCTCAGCCCCACCAGAGTTCGACATGAGGGCCAGCCGGTATCCGTTTGCATGCAGTTGGCGGGCGATGGCCGCCCCCATTCCTTTTCCGGCTGCGGTAACCACCGCGACACGCTGATCGGTCATACGTCCCCTCATTGCTGCGCCACGCACACTACCGTGCCCGGCCGTTTCACATCTCGCGGACAATCCGGTGAGAATGAGCGTGCCTGATGTCTGACTCCAACCAGCATGATCACGCGAAGAACGAGCGACCCTCGAGCCGCCCACCCTGGTTGACGTTGGCGGTCGTCATTGCCGTCTTCGTTGCGTACGTCGTTGCACTGGTCTTAGCGGCACGACGATGGGAACTCCCTGCTATCGGATGGCGCGGAGCAGGATTGTTGCTCGCCGCCCTCGGATCCGAGTTGATCGCCAAGTTCGTGTTTGCAGAGCTCTTTCGCGTTGGATCGATGCGCGTCGGGCACCCCGTTAGCCGGGCCGGAGCAATCAAAGCCGCCCTGACCGGATCGGCCGTTGCTCGCCTCGTACCAGCAGGCGGAACCCTGACTCCGACCACCATGGCGTGGGCGGTTCGCTCTGAGGACGATCAGATGGCAGGCGTGGCCTTGCGCGTAACGTTGCTGACCTACGGTGGCCTCCTGACCATGACCGGAGGAGCCGTCCTCTGGGGAGCTTCCACCGGTCGGCATCCGCTCCTTTTCGCCGGTGAGCTGATGCTCGGATTCCTACTCCTCATGGTCGGGCTCGGCATTCTCGGAGGCAGCCCGTGGTTGGGCCAGATCATCGATCGCCTGCCGAACATCATCCGGAAGCATTTCGCGGCGACCTCACGCGGTGGGCGCCTTCTCGGCAGTGAGGTCGTTCTCGTAGTCGTACGCATCTCTGCCGAAGCGGCCGTTCTGTGGGGGTCTCTCCAGGCGCTCGGCATTCATCTCACGCCAAGCGAGACGATGGTGACCTACGGGATTTCGGCCATCGTCGGGGGCCTACCGGCGCTGCCCGGCGGACTCGTCATCGTCGAAGGCGGATTGATCGGCGTTCTGACCGCATACGGATTCGCGGCCGGGACTGTGGTGGCCCCAGTCCTTATCTACCGGGTCCTCGACTACTGGATCCCGGCGGGCGTCGGGCTCGGAACCTGGGCCGCGATTACGAGAGGACGCCTCAGTGCAGAGCCCTGACTCAGGCCGGGTCGATCTCAATGGGGTCGGATGCAGCCTGTTGTTTTCTGGCCAGGATGAGGAATGGGACGGCGGCGGCCTGCATCAGTGCTGCGACTGCGTAGGAGGCCGAATAGCTCCAGGAATCGGCAACCCGGCCGAGGACCGGCTGAGCAACGACGCCCCCGCCCGAGCCCATGAGTGCATCGAAGGACAGCACGGTTGCTCGGCGATCTGACGAGATGAGCCCGTTGATGTAGGCCTGGCGTAGCGGCGTCGTCGCCGAACCCGCCAGCGCCCAGATCACGAGGAGAGCGATGGCGATCCAGAACCTGTCGGTCCATCCGATGAGCAGGAGCGCCAAGGTACCGACCACTCCACCGGCGATGAGCGCGTGCGTCCGCCGGGCGAACAACCGGCGAACGAATGGCACTACCAAACCGCCGACGATCTGGGCACCCGCCACGATGGCGGCCGCCAGGCCCGCAATACCGTATGCCTGCTCATCTCCATACAACTGGAGCAAATACGGCTGCATTGCATAGAACGCGTACACGCCGACGCCCATCGAGAATGGTGCTGCGATCATGACCCAGCGGATTGGGGGGTTGCGGAGCCCGCTGTCGAGGGAGGCTCGAAGGAGTTGCTTCGCCTCTGTGATAGCGCCTCCGCCAACCTTGGGTGAGAATCCGACGTCTCGCATCAATACGAAGGCGGCCAGGAGCGTGAGCAGCAGCATGATCGCCCGGAGTATGTACGGAACCCCCAGGTTGGTCGCCTGCGCGACGAAGCCACCGGCAACCGAACCAACCAGCATTGCGGCACCCGCCGTCGATTGCCCCTTGGCGAACACAGACTCCAGGTCACCGTCGAAGTCGTTGAAGCTCAGTGCATCGACCAGCCAGGCTTCGACCGCGCCGGAGAAGAACGTGAACCCCAGTCCGATGGCGGCGGAGGCGATGGCCCAACCCCAGAACGGAGCCCGCGTTTGCCACATCAGCAGGTAGAGGAGGGTGGAGAGGAGAAGGGTCGAGGCGCCGAGCAGGTAGGACATGCGCCGACCCCGGGTGTCGGCAACGACGCCGGTCGGGATTTCGAAGAGGACCTGACCGGCGGTGAAGAACGCATTGGCGGTGAACGCCTCGGTGTTGCTGAGACCGGCGTCGAGGAGGAAGAGCGTGTTGACTCCCCAGATTAGAGATGTCGACAGTGTCGCCAGCAGCGTCAGCACCAGGTAGGTGCGTTGGATTTTGCGGGACCCTTCATTCATTGACGGCGGACACTATCAGGGCCGGCCGGATGCCAGCCTCGCCGGGGCTGAGTCGCTGAGCTCGCCTCGCACGGTGTTCCGTGGTTTCGACTCGCCGTCGGAGCTCTTCCAGGCTCAGAATCACATGTTCTACACGGAGGAACCATTGAAACAGTTCACAGTTTTGGTACTGGTGGTTGGTCTGCTGAGCGCCGCCTGCGGCGACGGATCCGCCACAGACACCGTCCCGGACACGACCGTCGCCTCCCCATCGACCACCGTCACCACGGTTGCAGTCACCACCACAACGTCGGTGCCTTCGACCACTACGACGACTGCGCCGGCGACGACAACCACCATCGCAGCAGGCATCGTGCCGGGTGAAGATGCCGACGTTGATGCAATCGTCCTGGCGTATGAGATCGCCTTCGACAGCGTGTCCGACTTCGAGACCAAGGCCCCGTACATCGATGATCCATCTGGACTCGAGGACACCGTCGCCCTATACCTCACCACGGGTGAGGCCATGGGCGGCATCACCGTGGCGGTGAGCGAGGTCGTTGTCGACGGCGCCACCGCCACCCTCACGTACGACCTCCTCTTCAACAACAACCCGAGCTACCCGGACCAAACCGGGCGAGCGGTACTGACGGATGCCGGCTGGCAGGTGCCGAGAGGAGCATTCTGCACGTTGATGGCGTCCGCCCGTGTCGGTTGTCCAGATAGTTGACAATGCTCCGGCGGACTGCGCTTGTTATTGCCCTGCTGGCCACGGCCTGCGGCTCGGGCGGTGCGGTTGATTCGACTCCTTCGTCAACGAGTACTGCACCCTCTTCGCCGGCTATTGCTTCGAGCACAACGACAGAGGCACTTCCTCCGGCTTTCGTCGGAGCAGATGGGGCGGAATCAGTCGTTGACGACACCAGCAGGATTGTCACCCTGAGCGGAGACCTGACCGAGATGGTATTTGCACTGGGTTTCGGGGCGTCGGTCGTCGCCACCGACGTCACCACCGTCTATCCACCGGAGGCCGTCGGATTGCCGGTCGTCGGGGTTGGACGGTTCTTGACGGCGGAGGGGGTTCTCGCTGAGAACCCGACACTGGTTATCGGCGACACGCAGACGTCCCCGCTCGGAACAATCGAACAGATCCGATCCGCCGGCGTTCCTGTGGTCATCCTGGAGGTGCCGACCACCTTCGATGGGCTGTACCTGAAGATCGGGCAACTCGGCGAAGTGCTGGGAGTCCGCAGCCAAGCGACGGCCCTCATCGACCGGGTTCGCACCGATATCGAGGAAGCACTGTCGACGGCACCCGGGTTCGACCCGGCACCCGGGCTTGCCTTCGTGTACAGCCGTGGTCCCGACGTGATGCTGTTGTTCGGGTCGGAGATGACAACCCAACCCCTGATCGAAGCCGTCGGAGGAGTCGACGTCGGCGCCGCGGCAGGAGTGGTCGGAACGGTCTCCATCACGCCGGAAGCACTGGTTGCAGCCGCGCCGGATGTCATCATCATCACCAGCGAAGGTCTCGATGCACTCGGTGGCATCGAGGGCCTGCTGGCGATTCCCGGTTTCGCGGAGACACCGGCAGGAAGGGATCGCCGGATCCTCGACTATCCCGAAGGTGACATCCTCACGTTCGGACCGCGCATCGCCGGGACTCTTGCTTTGCTGATCCAGGATCTCCGTCGAGAACTCGGCGATTCGTGACGGAACGTATCGAGGTCGGCAGGCTCCGCACGCGGCGCTCGCTCGGCCTGGCGGGACTACTGGTGGCGTTGGTCGGTCTGATGACCGCCGGAATGCTCATGGGTGCCGTTTCTGTGGGTGTCGGCGACCTTGTGCATGCATTCGGTGTGCACCTCGGCTTCCTCGATGAGCCTGCGCGACTCACCGACTCAGTGTTGTGGGCGATACGGCTCCCGAGAGTTCTGGCAGGAGCCTTCGTTGGGGCCGGCCTTGGGGCTACCGGAGCGGCGCTCCAGGGGACGTTCCGCAATCACATGGCCGACCCGCATCTGGTCGGCTTGGCCCCATCTGCTGGACTCGGCGCGGTGGCCGGCATCGCTCTCACTCCGGCCGGCGGCAGCCCAATCCTGATGATGTTCCTCGCAGCAGTGGGTGGGGTTGCGGCGGCACTCCTGATGCGCCGCATCGCCCAGCAAGTACTCGAATCAACCCAGTTTCTCCTGGTTGGACTGGCCCTGGGACTCGGCATGCTGGCCTGGCTGGGAGCGATCGTTCTCGCTTGGGACAGTCCAAGGGTCCCTACCTTCACGTTCTGGGTATTCGGCGGCCTTTCGGGTTCAACCTGGACAATGCTGACTGCCGCCGCGCCGTTCATGATCGCAGCCGCGGCTGTCCTCCTAATCCTGGCGCGCCCTCTTGACCTCCTGGCGTTGGGGGAGACCGAAGCCCGGCATCTCGGCGTCGACGTCGACCGCTTTGTTCGCGCGGTGCTGATTGCCTGCGGCATCGGCATCGGCGGCGCGGTCGGCCTCGGCGGAGTGATCGGCTTCGTTGGTTTGGTGGTACCACTCATACTGAGACGATGGTTCGGCCCCGGTCATCGATGGCTGATCGGTCTATCAGCGGTCGGAGGTGCGGCGATGGTCGTCGCCGCCGACACGCTGGCGCGAACGGTGGCCGCTCCCGTCGAGATTCCCGTGGGGTTGCTCACAGCCATCGTCGGTGCGCCGGTTTTCCTCTGGTTTCTCACGCGAGCAGGGAGATCGGCGGCATGAGCGTCACCATCACGATAGAGAGCGTCGGATATCGGGCCGGTGGCAGAACGCTACTGAGCGACGTGAACCTGGTGGTCGCCGGCGGAGAGGTACTGGGGATTGTCGGACCAAACGGGGCGGGCAAGACCACTCTGTTGCGTATCGTTGCCGGAGACGTGCATCCGACCTCCGGACGAGCAACGATCAACGATCGGGATACCGCCTCAACGAAGGCCCAGGAGCTGTCACAGCTCAGGGCGTTTCTCGGCCCACAGGGAGTATCTGAGAATCCGTTCACCGTCCGCGATGTGGTAGCGATGGGTCGGCATCCCTACCGGCGCGCCCAGATCGACCTCAAGGACCATGATCTGATCGTTGAGCTGGCTATGGAACGTACCGATGTCGCCCATCTCGCCGGCCGTCCGATTTCTAGCCTCTCCACCGGCGAACGACAGCGGGTTGGCCTGGCCCGTGTACTTGCCCAGGACACTCCGGTGATGCTGCTCGACGAGCCAACCTCAGCCCTCGATATCGGACATCAAGAGTCGGTGATGCGCATCATGCGAGCGGCGGCAGACCAGGGGAGCGCCGTGGTCGCGGTCCTCCACGACCTCAATCTGGCCGCCGCCCACGCCGATCGACTCGTACTACTGGATTGTGGTCGTGTGCAGGTGGCCGGTGCGCCTGCCGACGTGTTGACGGACGATATCCTCACAGAGGTGTACCGACAGCCGATGCGGGTGATCCCACATCCGGATCGTGATTGCTCCCTCGTGCTGACGCTCGAAGACGAATAGGAGAGGTTCGCCGATGTCGAAACGGCCCATACGAATCGCCAACTTCTCAGGGTTCTTCGGCGATCGGGTCGCCGCACTTCGCGATCAGCTCGAAGGGGGCGAGATCGACGTGCTGAGCGGGGATTACCTCGCCGAGTTGACGATGCTCATCCTCGCCAAGACCAGGACCCGGCGAGCGGACGGTGGATATGCCCGTACGTTTGTCGAGGCTCTCTCTCCTGTACTCGGAGAGGTGCTGGATCGACGCGTCAAGGTAGTGGTCAACGCCGGCGGCCTCGATCCACGCGGAGCAGCCGTGGCCATCAGACAACTGGCATCCGATCAGGGCCTCACACCACGCGTTGCGGCCATCTCAGGGGACGATCTCATGGGCCGTCTCGGTGAGCTGCAGAGTGGGGGAGAGGAGTTCGTGAATCTTCAGACGGGAGAACGGCTCTCCGATAGTGAAGACGGGTTCATCACCGCCAACGCCTACATGGGTGGATGGGGGATCACGCAAGCGTTGGCCGCGGGTGCCGACATCATTGTCACCGGGAGGGTCGCAGATGCGTCGGTGGTCTCCGGACCTGCCGCCTGGTGGCACGGGTGGGAACGCCACGACTACGACCGCCTGGCCGGAGCGGTGGCGGCCGGGCACGTGATCGAATGCGGCATGCAGGCGACCGGCGGGAACTACTCGTTCTTCACCGAGATCGAAGACCTTGCGTACCCGGCCTTTCCGTGGGCCGAGATCGCCGCCGATGGGAGTTCGGTGATCGGCAAACACGACGGCACCGGTGGTCGTGTCTCGATTGGCACCGTCGTCAGCCAGTTGCTCTACGAGATCGGCCCGCCTGCCTACCTGACACCGGATGTGGTCGCCAGGTTCGATACCGTCCGACTGGAGGAGATCGCTCCTGATCGAGTTGGCCTGTCTGGCACCCGAGGCGAAGCTCCACCGACCACCTTGAAGGTGGCAGCCTCCGTGGTCGGCGGCTACCGCAATTCCATGATGATCGGGCTCACCGGCTTGAACCAGGCAGAAAAGGCCGCCTTGGTGTCCCAGCAGGTCTGGAGGGCGATGCCATGGAAGCAAGAGGAATACGACGAGGTCGATGAGTCGATAATCGGACAAGGATCGAGTGACCCGAAAACAAATGCCGAAGCCACGAGTTTCTGGCGGATAGCCGTGAAGTCTACGGACCCCGAGAAGGTTGGACGGGCGTTCTCGGACTCAGCCATCAGCGTGCTGCTCGGATCGATACCCGGGATGTTCAGCGCCTCACCACCTGCTCCCGCCTCTCAGTTCGCCCGCTATTGGCCAACTACCGTTGACCGAACTGCCATCACCCAGGAGATCGACCTGGACGGCACCATCATCGAAGTCCGCGAGACGACGCCCGAGCCGGGGCCGCCCGTTGCCCCACTCTCAACTCAGATCCCGTCGCTGCCAATCGGCGAGACCCGCACGGTTCCCCTCGGTGAGCTCGTTGGAGCACGATCCGGAGACAAGGGCGGGACCGGCAACATTGGAGTGTTTGCGAGGAAGGCCGAGGCCTATGCCTGGATCGCCGACGTCTTGACCGTCGAGCGTCTGCGCTCGCTCATGCCGGACCTTGCTCATCTCAACGTCGAGCGATACCTGCTTCCCAACCTATGGTCGCTCAACTTCGTGATCCACGGACTCCTCGGGGAAGGTGTGAGTTCGTCGTTGCGAATCGACGCGCAAGCCAAAGGCTTGGCGGAATACCTGCGGGCGTGTCGGATCGAGGTTCCGACGAGCCTGCTCGACTAGTAGTAGACAAGGCGCAGGTAGAGAAGTTCCGGCTCTGTCGCACAGTCGGACCCGGTAGCCTTCTCCGATGGAATACACACGGCTCGGCAACTCAGGACTTCAAGTATCCCGCCTGACACTCGGATGTATGAGTTACGGAACGCCGAACTGGCGACCGTGGGTGCTCGATGCTGATGCTTCCCGGCCGTTCTTCCAGCGAGCTGTTGAACTCGGGATCAATGTCTTCGACACCGCCGACATGTACTCGGCGGGCGTCAGCGAAGAGGTCACGGGGCGCTGGCTGAAGGAGTTCGCCAATCGCGATGAGATCGTCATCGCCACCAAGGTGTACTTCCCCCACTCGGATGGTCCAAATCAGGGTGGACTCTCCCGCAAACACATCCAACAGGCTGCCGAGTCGAGTCTGCGCCGGCTGGGTGTCGACACGATTGACCTCTATCAGATTCATCGCCTGGATCGCGACACGCCGATCGAGGAAACCCTGGCGGCACTCGACGGATTGGTCCGCGACGGAAAGGTCCGCTACCTCGGCGCCAGTTCGATGTATGCCTATGAGCTGATGCGCTCTTTGTCGGTCTCCGAACGAAATGGGTGGGCGAAGTTCATTTCGATGCAGAACCACTACAACCTCGTGTATCGCGAAGAAGAGCGAGAGATGCTCCCGTTGTGTGCCGAAGAGGGGATCGGGGTGATGCCGTGGTCGCCGTTGGCACGTGGGATGCTGGCGGGCACTCGCCAGAAACTGGGAGACGATTCGACGGCGCGGTCCGCCAGCGATCAGTTTGATCAGCTCTGGTACAACGAGCCCTCCGACTGGGAGGTCGTCGAGGCAGTCAAGTCGGTGGCAGGGGAGCGGGGTGTGGCTCCGGCGCGTATCGCATTGGCCTGGTTGCTGGCGAATCCGGTGGTCTCGTCGCCGGTTGTCGGAGCGACCAAGCTCGGACATCTCGACGATGCGGTAGCCGCGCTGTCCATTGAACTATCCGAGGACGAAGTAGCGATCCTCGAGGCTCCCTACACGCCCCACGGTGTCAGAGGGCTCGATCGGCTCGGATCGAAACGGGACGTCCAACGCTGACTTCAACGGCGCTTTCGTAGCCAACGGCGCCAGCGAGGCAGATACTCATCGATGACGTCTTCGGCGGTCTCCTGGAGTTCCTCGGTCTCCATCGTACGAGCCTCGAACTCGAGGAGAATGGCGTCTCGATCTTCGACCCCCGGCGATGACAGGAATTCCTCTTCGATCCGGAATAGCAGCGAGCGCGCCCGGACGAGATCAAAGCCATCCAGAGCGGCGCGAGCTTCGGCGAGGCGGCGCTGATTGGCCTCTTCCTTACGGCGGCGCCAGGCTCTAGCTCCCTCTAGATGGACGAGGGCGGCGCTGGCAAGATCACCAGTCAGGAGTGCGAGCAGCGGCGCCGTCTCCGGGTCGGCGTCTAGGGCGAGCAGGGCAAGGTGATCATGCTGTCGAGCCAGCGCCAGAATCCGTCGGTTCAATGCCTGTGCTGCTTCTGTTCTGTCCGCGTCGGTCGTCATGCCGCCTGCGAGCCTAATCCCTGCAGGACTCAATCTGGAGGGCCGGCTGCAAGCGTCGAAGGTGGCTCCCAGGTAACGCGAACACAGCCGCGGACCGCCGGGTATCCATTCCTTTTCATCAATGGCTGCTGATCGGGCGGGCAAACGGGGGCAGGCCTCCGCGCTGGGGGCGCCCCTCCCTGGTGCGTGGCGGAGACGTGGCATCGACGCGCCTCGCTGCGACTGCCGTGGATCCCAAGCGACCTTCTATCGACGTTCCGGCTGCCTCTGCTGCCATCAGCACCGGTTCGAGTGCACCACCCCGGTTCAACCAGGTGAGTGGGGAGGCCTCCAGGAGTGCCAGGTTCTTCTTCACCAGCCAATCCGCGATTGTCAGATCGTCAGAGCTACCTCGCAGCAGCAGCACCACACTCCCGAGGTCCCGGCGAATGCCGGTGCTGTCGAACTGGAACGCGAAGTACGCCTCGTGCCGTCCCCGTCCACCGATTCGGAGCAGGTCGAGCCGGAGCGGTAGTTCTCGAGCTGCCAGTCCTGCTCGCCGAGCCGCTTCGTTTCTCGTGAGGAAAGGCCCCACCAACACTCGCTCGGTCATGTCGACGGGTAGTCGGCGACTCGTCGGCGCAGTGTCGCAGCCGTTGCTTCAGCGATCTCGGTGATCGAGGCCGATCCGGTGTTCCATACCGCGTCGTATCCTGTTGGATCTTCGATGTCGGCTTCGAAGTAGGCCTTCAACAGTCGGGCCCGATGACTATCGACCCTGCGCGCTTCATTGCGGGCTTCTCGCTCAGTGAGCTTGTGGGCTTCCATCATCCGTTCGATGCGCACGTCCTCGGGAGCAACGACACGAAGTCGTACACCCGGACCAGCGCCCAGGGCTACCTGTGAACCCGCCCGACCGACAATTATGGCCTTGCCGATCGAGGCCAAAGAACGCACGACTTGAAATACGCGCGCCATAACCAGATCCTGGTCGACAGTCGAGCGCACCAGCTGATGAAAGAAGTCCTTGGTGGGGGTTCGATACTCCTCGGCGAGGAGGGCATCCAGGGAGCGTGAGAAGACGGGATCATCAGCCACGACATTGCACAGCTTCTGGTCGAAGACCTGCCACCCGCCGAAGACATTCGTCTCCTCCTGATCGGCAAACACGTCGAGCAACACGGCGGCCAACGAATGGCCTCCGGCACCTGCCTGGCGGGAGATGGTGACGAATGGGAGAGCCTTCTGCGGCTCTCGCAATCCAGCCGGCGTGGAACGAAGCCTCTCCTTCTCCGCTCGCAAATAGCGTTCGAGTCTGTCGAGTGACGTCATCCCTACCATCTCATCACAGGGGCAGAAGATGTGGAGAGGCCAAGGTGCTCGACTGTTGGCGCGATCGGCCCGAACCCATCAATCGTCGGCTCTGACCCCCGGGTCCGTCGGGGTGTCCGCGACCACCGAGGCACCGCCGGCCGCGTCGCACAAATAGACCCTCGATTCTTGGCGCGTGGCAGCCTGGTAGCGGTCGGCCACCGCGCTAGAAAACTCACCAACGTACGCCCGGTCGATGAGGGCGACGGCGCAACCACCAAAGCCCGCACCGGTCATGCGGGCGCCCAGGCAGCCGGGTGACGCCATCGCCGCCTCGACCATCGCGTCGAGAGCAAAACTCGAAACCTCATAATTGTCACGCAGGCTGACGTGCGACTCATACATGAGATCGCCCAGCTCGGCGGCCCCACCGCTGACCATCGCCCGGGCGGCCGCAATGGTCCGCTCATTCTCTTCGACGACGTGGACGGCGCGTTTGGCAATCGTGGCAGAGAGGCCGGGGGGCGCATCGGCGACGGCCGCCGCGGTCAGATCCCTCAAACTGGCGACCCCGAAAGCTGCGGCCGCCTCTTTGCACTCGTGGCGTCGTGTGTTGTAGCTCGACTCCGTCAACCGGCGGCGTGTTCCTGTATCGAGCACTGCTACCCGGGTCCCGTCCGGCAGGGGGATCGGGGTCCTGGTCAAATCACGGCAGTCGATGAGCAGCGCGTGCCCGGTTCGTCCGCAAGCAGAGATGAGCTGATCCATTATTCCGCTCGAAACGCCGACCCAGTCGCTCTCGCCTCTTCGGGCGGATTGCGCCGCTGCGACCGGATCCCATCTCCGCTGAGCCAGAGTCGAGAATACGAGTGCGGTGGCTATCTCGAGTGCCGCCGACGAGGAGAGGCTGGCCCCAATCGGAATCGTCGAAACGATCACACCATCCCATCCCGGAAGAGCGTCTCCATTCATGGCCCACGCCACGCCCTTGATGTACTCCTCCCATCCGCCTCCCCGGGTCATCGTCGGTAGATCGAAGCGGGCATCGGGGAAGTTCTCGGAAGCTACGACGATCGTCGTGTCGGTTCGAGGGCGAGCGGCGATGACGGTCCGGCGATCGATAGCAATCGGGAGGACGAATCCGTCGTTGTAATCGGTGTGCTCGCCGATGAGGTTGACCCTGCCGGGGGCCTGCACGACCAGCGCGGGATCGGTGCCAAAACGATCACGAAACGCTTCGACCGCACGTTGCTCAGGTGACATGCAGATCGGTCCGGTACGGGATCTCCGACGATCGGTGCAGACGCTGGGCGGCGTCCTCGGGAGTCAAGTCGCGCTGCGCCTCTCCCAGCAACTCATAACCCACCATGAACTTGCGGACTGACGCGGAGCGCAGCAGCGGTGGATAGATGTGCGCATGAAGTTGCCAGTGATCGATCTGGTCGGTTTGGAAGGGAGCACCGTGCCATCCCATCGAATACGGAAAAGGAGTGGCGAACAGGTTGTCGTACCTGGTGAGAAGGCGTTTCAACAGTCCGGCCAGGTCGGCTCTCTCCTCAGAGGTCAAGTCGGGCAAGCGAAGCACGTGTCTACGCGGCATCATCATGGTCTCATACGGCCAGGTGGCCCAGTAGGGCACAACTGCCACCCAGGCATCGTTCTCGATCACCACCCGGGTCTTCTCTTCACACTCGATGCGTGTGTAGTCGATGAGCAGGTTGGTTTGCTGCGCGGCACGATAGTCCGCCTGGCGTCGGTCCTCGGCAGCTACGTGGGTCGGCAGAGAGTCGGCGGCCCAGACCTGGCCGTGGGGATGCGGGTTGGAGGCGCCCATGGCCTCGCCTTTGTTCTCGAAGATCTGCACCCAGCGATAGTCCGAACCCAGTTCGGTCGTTTGTTCGGCCCACAGGTCGATGACCGAGGCGATTTCGGTTGGGTCGAGGTCGGCGAGCGTCCGGCCGTGTCTAGGGGAAAAGCAGAGGACCCGGCAGGTCCCTGCTACCCGATCGGCCCGGAACAAGGGCGAGGATGATGGGGAAGTCTCGGCGACGGTTGGTCTGAGCGCCGGAAAGTCGTTGGTGAACGCATACGTGCCTGTGTAGGCAGGATTCACCTTGCCGCCGGCTCGCTGGTTGCCGGGGCACAGGTAGCAGTCGGGATCGTAGTCCGGCAGGGCCCCGGGAGCTCCGAACATCTCGGTTCGTCCTTGCCAGGGCCGTTCGGTTCGATGCGCCGAGACGAGCACCCACTCGCCGCGCAGAGGGTTGAAGCGTCGATGAGGTCCGGGGGGTTCCGGCGCCAGGTCGGTCATCCGGCCACCGTGGTAGTAACACCGAGATCGCGGATTGGATCAACCAGCCCGGAGGGTGCCGAGCGGCCGGTGATGAGAACGTCGACGTCACTCAACTCCGCGCAACGCACCATGCTGATCCTGCCGAGCTTCGATCCTTCGGCCACTACGACCACCCGTTCGGCGGCTTTGACCATGCTCCTCTTGACGGCTGCCTCCGGGAGGTTGATGTTGGTGATCCCCTCGTCCAGGTGCACGCCGTTGCACCCGATGAACGCGGCGGTCACGTGCACCTGCTCGAGGACTACCTTGGCGAAAGGGTCGACCAGGGAGTGTTGCTGGCGCCGGAGCGTGCCGCCGGTCAAGATGACGGTGAACCTCGGGATCTCCGACTCCAGCTCCATGGCGATCGTCAGGCCGTTTGTGAAGATCACAATGTCCTCGAGATCCTTGCGCAGGGCGACCGCCCGCGCCACAGCAGTTGTGGTGCTGCCTACATCGATGATCAAAGAGTCCCCAGAAGACACCAGGGCTGCTGCCGCGACTCCGATCGCTGCCTTCTCGTCAACTGCGGTGACCTCGGAGTGTTCGAATGATCGCTCGGCCTTGACCTGACCGTCCAGGACAATCGCACCACCGTGGACCCGTTGGATCGGCGAAGTAGAGGCGAGATGATCGAGGTCTGAGCGAACTGTGACCTCCGAGATTCCGAAGATCCTGCCCAGGTCGCTCACCCGCATGAATTCGCGCTCCCGGATGAGGGAGAGCATTCGGCGGCGGCGGACCGCTCCAGGCAGTTCCTTCGAGGCAGTGTGCTCCATTGGCTCAACTTTCGCCGACTGTCGTTTTGTTGTCAAATATCGAAACCGCGGTTGATTTGACATCGAAACGAAAGGAAACGTAGTCTTGTCTTATTCGCGGTCCAGCATGGGCCGATTGGGTTTCAGGAAGGGTGAATTTCAATGACAGGCAAGAAGGTTTTTCGCTTCGTTGCTGTGCTGCTGGCGCTCACGCTCGTAGCGGCAGCATGTGGCGACGACAGCACGAGCACCACCGATGGGGATACGACGGCAACAACACTCGCGGGTGGCGCTGCAGATGAAGTCGAAGTATTCAGCTGGTGGACGGGCGGCGGTGAGGCAGCGGGTCTCGATGCGATGATCGCTGTCTTCGCGACGACCGATCCCAACATCACTTTCGTGAACTCGGCAGTGGCCGGCGGCGCCGGAACCAATGCGCGGGCCGTTCTCGCCTCGCGGCTCCAGGCGAACGATCCACCGGATAGCTGGCAGGGGCACGCTGGGCAGGAGCTCATCGGCACCTACGTGGCAGCCGATCAGATCGAGCCGCTCAACTTCCTCTATGACCAGGAGGGATGGCTGGATGTCATGCCCGAGACGTTGATCCCCTTGATCAGCGACGGCGGCAACATCTACTCGGTACCGGTGAACATCCACCGCGCCAACGTTCTATGGACCAACCCGACGGTGCTGGCCGACAACGGTATCGATATCCCCGCCTCTCTCGATGATTTCTTCGCCGCCTTGGATGCTCTCCAGGCAGCCGGGATGAATGCCCCGCTGGCGATGGGTGAGCAGTGGACCTCGATGCACCTCATGGAAACCATCATGCTTGCCTCTTTGGGAGCCGATGGCTGGAACGGCCTCTGGGATGGATCCGTGAGTTGGGACAGCGCAGAGGTAACGGCCGCCCTCGAAGCATTTGACAAGGTGTTGGACTACACCAACTCCGACGCATCAGCTCTGTCATGGCAGGATGCCGGACAACTGGTGTTGGACGGCGATGCAGCCTTCAACATCATGGGTGACTGGGCCGAGGGCTTCTACCGTGAACTCGGCATGGAGCCGAACGCCGACTTCGGGTGGGCGCCGGTGCCGGGCACAGGCGGGTTGTTCCAGTTCCTGTCCGATAGCTTCGTTCTTGCGAAGAACGCACCACACCGTGACGCTGCGATTGCCTGGCTAACGGTTGCCGGGTCGCTCGAAGGACAAGACGCCTTCAACCCCGTCAAGGGCTCGATCCCGGCACGGAGCGATGGAGATCGCAGCCTCTACGGCGAGTACCTGCTGTCGGCCATGGATGACTGGGCGAGCGATACTGTGGTCGGAAGCCTGACCCACGGTGTCGTTGCCAATGACTCCTGGAAGTCGGAAATCGACAGCGCGCTCGGCTTGTTCCTGCTCGACCGCGACGTTGCTGCCTTCCAGACGGCATTGGTCGCTGCGCAAACAGCTTCCGGCTAGGTTCTTAGTCACGACCATTTACGGTCGGTTCCCCCATAAGCGGGGGAACCGACCGTTTGCCAACCCGGGAGCATTGAATGGCGGTAGCGTCCGCTGAAAAGACGGCCCCCCCAATCCGCAAATCGCGGGGCAACTTCTTCACCTTGCAGCACTGGTGGGGAGTCCTGTGGGTGTTGCCGTCTCTGATCGCCGTCATGGTGTTCGTCTATGGTTTCATCGGTTGGACGGCCAGGGTCTCAGTCAGCGCCTGGAAAGGACTTCTGGCCGACTACACCTATGTCGGCTTCCAGAACTTCACCGACCTTGCCTCCGATCAGAGATTCGCGATCGATGTTCAGAACACCGCGATCTTCACCGTCGTCTTCGTACTTGGCTGCCTCGGTATCGGCCTCGGATTGGCGATACTGCTCGACAAGGGCATACGCGCCGAAGGCTTCTACCGCAGCCTCTTCCTATTCCCCATGGCGATCTCATTCATCGTCACCGGCGTCGTTTGGCGCTGGTTGATGAACCCCGCCCGGGGTGATCGTCTGAGCGGGCTGAATCTGGTCTTCGACAAACTCGGCCTGGACTTTCTGGTGAACTCGTGGCATGGAACCCCGACGTGGGGGATAGCCGCGGTAGCAATACCGGCGGTGTGGCAGATGTCGGGCTACACGATGGCCTTGTATCTGGCGGGACTCCGTGCAGTGCCCGAATCATTGCGAGAAGCGGCCCGGGTCGACGGAGCCTCGGAACTCCAGGTCTATCGCAAGGTCGTCATGCCGTTGATTCGGCCCGTGACGCTCAGCGCCATCATCATCCTGGGGCACATCTCTCTCAAAGTCTTCGACCTGATCATCGCCATGGCCGGCAAGCAGGTGGCCCTCGACGTTCCCGCCATCTACATGTGGACCACGACCTTCGACGGGTTCTTCTTCGGCCGCGGTGCGGCCATCGGAATTGTCCTATTGCTGTCGGTTGCGGTTCTGGTCATTCCGTACCTCTGGTACACACTGCGGCAGGAGTCGGACACATGACCACTCTCGCTGCTCCCGGCTCGCGACGCGCCTGGGTGTACATACCGCTGACGATGATGGCGCTGTTCTATCTGGTACCGCTCTACGTGATGTTGAACACCGGATTCAAGAGCTTTGACGAGGTCAGCCTCAGCACGATGTGGAACCTGCCGTCGGGTTTTGCGTTCGACAATTTCCGGGCCGCCTGGGAAGCGCTGCGTCCCAATCTCTGGAACTCGGTCAAGATCGTTGTCCCGGCGGCCACCATCTCCTCAGTCCTGGGCTCTATCAACGGCTTCGTGCTCGCCAAGTGGAAGTTCAAGGGAGCCAATATTGTCTTCCCTGTTCTGTTGTTCGGGATGTTCATCCCATACCAGGCCGTGCTGATTCCGCTGGTCACCTTCATGTCGAAGATAGGTTTGGCGGGAGGCACCTGGGGACTCGTACTGGTCCATGTCATCTACGGCATTCCGATCACGGCTCTGATCTTTCGTAACTACTTCGCAACGATTCCCGAGACGCTGATCGAAGCAGCAAAGATCGATGGTGCCGGGATCTTCGGCACATTTACCCGGATCATGCTTCCCCTCGCCATACCAAGCTTCGTCGTCGTCTACATCTGGCAGTTCACATCGGCCTGGAACGACTTTCTCTTCGCCGTTGTGTTGACGAACACAGAGAACTGGCCCGTAACGGTCGCGCTCAACAACCTGGCCGGAAGTCAGATCATCGCCTGGAACGTCCAGATGGCCGCCTCTTTCCTCGCCGCAGTACCGACCCTGCTGATCTACGTGTTCCTCGGCCGCTACTTCCTGAGCGGCATGATGTCCGGCGCGCTCAAGGAGTAGCCGACCGGACCAGGCCCCGGCGGCGGGGGAGGGGAGTACCCCGACTCGGCGCCGGCGATTTCGACTCATCTCCGCTCGCCTAGCCTCCTCGCATGCATCTGCTGAGCCTTGAAGGTATATCCATCTCCTATCCGGAGCAACCGGTGTTGGAAGAAGTTTCGATGGGGATTTCAGCAGGCGATCACATCGGGGTGATCGGGCGGAACGGTTCGGGCAAGACGACGTTGCTGGCGATCATCGCAGGGACCGAGCAAGCCGATGCCGGTTCGATTGTGCGGGCCCGGGGTTTGCAGATCGCCCGCCTGGATCAGAATCCGGTCTTTCAGGAAAACGCCACCGTCGGCGAGATCATAGGAGAAGAACGAACTGCGATCGCCATGGCGGATCGATTCGGGCTGACGGACCTCGACGCCATCTGCTCCACGCTCTCCGGTGGACAGCGCAAACGCCTCGCACTGGCCGTGGCGCTCAGCGTTGAGTGCGATCTTCTCATTCTCGACGAGCCAACCAACCATCTCGATGTCGATCTGATCGACTGGTTGGAGGACCACCTGCGTGACCGCAGAGAGGCGCTAATGCTGGTGACTCACGACCGCTTCCTGCTGGACCGGGTCGCGACTCGCGTCATCGAGGTTCACGATCGAACGTTGTATTCACACCAGGGTACGTACAAAGACTATCTCGAGGCGTCTGCAAAGCGCAGGGTTCTGGAGGCGACGGCAGAACATCGCCTCCAGCAGCGGATCAAGACCGAACTGGCATGGCTACGAAGATCACCAAAGGCGCGTACCACCAAATCGCGGGCCCGGGTGAGCCGGGCGCAGGATCTGATGGCGCGACAAGCGGGAGGGGTGGGCCAAGAACTCACCATCGAGCTTCCAGCTCGTCGCATCGGCTCGAAGGTCGTGAACCTCCACAGTGCCGGCAAGCGGTACGGTGACGTGTGGGTGCTCCGGCACGTCGAGTTCAAGCTTCAGGCGGACGCACGAGTGGGAATTGTTGGCCCGAACGCGGCAGGCAAGACCACCCTCCTGAGGCTCATCTCCGGCCTCATCGAACCTGATGAAGGAACCGTGACGATGGGCTCGACAGTTCACCCGGGTTGGTACGGTCAGGATCCCCGACCCATTCCACCCCAGATGCGACTCTACGCCGCCGTTCGCGAGCATCTCGACGAGGTGCTCCTCGAGAGTGGTATCAGGGTTTCGGGTGCGCAGCTGCTCGAACGGTTCCAGTTCACGAGAGATCAGCAACAGTCGGAGGTAGGCGATCTCTCCGGTGGAGAGCGACGCAGGCTCGAGCTCTTGCTGACCCTGATGGAAGCGCCGAATCTGTTGCTCCTCGACGAACCGACCAACGACCTCGACATCGAAACACTCACGATCCTCGAGGAGTATCTCGACGCCTGGAACGGGGCACTCGTGGTGGCAAGCCACGACCGCTATTTCCTGGAGAGAACGTGTCTGAATATCTTCTCGATCGAGACCGATGGATCGGTTCTCCATCACCCGGGAGGATGGGTCGCCTATCGTGACGCAACCATGGCGCGGCCAGCGGACACTTCGAGACCCGGCGGTTCCGCCAACCGACGGCCGCAGCAGTCGCGCAAGCTCTCATACAGAGACCAGAGGGAACTCACTCAGCTCACGATGATGATCCCGACCCTCGAAAGCCGGCGAGACGAGTTGACCGCCGCGCTCGATGATGCGGTCGGAGATCACGAACGGTTCGCCGATCTATCACGCAGGCTTTCTGTCGCGCTCGATGACGTCGACCGGGCGGAAACGCGGTGGTTGGAGCTGAGCGAACTGGCTGAACGGCTCGCTCAGGAGTAGACGAGATTACTTTACATAACGATGATTATGGGCGCTACGTCAAGTCGCACGGTTTGATAGATCCCGATGCAGATGGCCGGCCGAACTGCCTGTGCGGTTCTCCCTTTCGGCAAACCGAAGGCAGACGGTCCGGGTTCCAGACGGTCGCAGGACTCAGCGACTGCCGCCCAGCCGTCCCGGGCGGCATCGAGCCCGAATCCTGCTCTGATCGCGTCGTGTCTCGGGCCCGTGAGGTTTGCGTCACGGTGACGCAAAACGACGCCGCGGCCGTGACATTGCCTGCGGGTCGCAGCTCGGACAGGTCGATCGAAGGTCCTGGGCGGGGAAACGCGATGCCCGCCATCCTGGCGCACGGTTGTCCCCGATCCCCTGGAGCAGGAGGTCGGGATGGTTACGTCACAGTGACGGATTGATGGTCGTCAGCCGCTGCCCAGGGCCACGGGTTCGACCGACACGTCCTGGAGTTGTCGCACCGCTTCGCTGAGGTGTGCGAGTGCGTTGACATAATCCGTTTTGGTGGGCGTTCCGGTTTCGAGGTCGATGGCGACGTCCTCTGCGGCGGACTCGAGGCGGTACAGGGCGTCGCGCAGCGTATCCCATGCACGGCGAGACACGATCACCTCGTCTGGCAGCAACTGGCGACTCTCTCCCAACCGCCGGGCTTCGTAGGCGCGCTGGCGGTGACTGGCCCGGCAATACTGCCTAGGACGACCCGGTCCGGGTGTGTCGAGGAACTCCTCCCCGCACCACCGACAGATCAACGGGCTTCTTCGTTTCATAACGGTGATGAAACTAGTGTGTGCGGCCGGACGAATCCAGCACCGGAACTTCCCCGCTGATCCTTTCCTGGGAGCGACCGCGGAACCTCAGGCCTATACGGAAGCCCGCTCTGATGTCGCCCAGCGATACATCATTCCCGCCAGAACCGGCCAGATGATCGGAACCGCGCTCAGTTTCATGATGAGGCCGGCGATCTGCTGATCATTGATGGCAGTCAGCCCGAATACCCGGGGAGCAAGCTCGTAGGTTCGATAGAGCGGAAGGCTCGCAAACGTCAGGAAGCTGGCGGGAAGAATCGTGACGACGCCCGTCGTGAAGAACAGATACAACATCCGCGCCGGATACGACCGCTGAGTGAACTCGGCAATCGAGCCGACGATAGGCGCCCAGAGTGCGAGGCCGGACAACAACCAGAGCGCATCCATCGCGAAGGAACCGAACTGCGTCGGCCGCAAGCTATCCACGGCGATGGGCGTGTGGGTCAGTATCAGGGTCACGTTGAATACTGCACCCATCAACAACGGGAACCGTCGCAAAGATCGTCCGGCCCGATAGATGCCGGTGGCCGCCAGAATCCGGCGGGCGAGCCATTCCGGCGTTCCCAACCAGAGCAGCGGCGCGGCCACCAGAACGTACAAAACGTACTGCAACATGTGAGCACTGGCGAGATACCCGGCCCCGAGCGTCCCGAGCGGCCAGTCGGACGCGACCCAGAACACGAGTAGCCCGGCCACGAAGAACCCGGTCTCACGCAGAGAATGTCCTTCGAGCCGGCGGTTACTGCGAATCGCCAATGCATATCCACCGGCGAGCGCGGCAACCACGAGCCAGACCCCCGGGTAGGCGCGGAAGGTCCACGACCACGGTTCGGATAGCGCCGTGCACCACCACGAGATGTTCATGTGGACTCCTCCAGGTATGCCACGATCGCGGCGAGATCGTCCTCTGTCAATGAGAACGAGGGCATGACCGGGTCAAAACCCATCACCACCTGAGCCGCCGGCTCCAGCACTGAACTGCGAATGTACGCTCCATCAAACACCACGGTAGATCCATCGGCGAGTCTCCGCGATGTTCCCCAGGCTCCGGTCCAGGCCGGACCGACGCCGTCCTCCTGTCCGTGGCATGCCAGACAGCCAAGCTCCCGTACCAGAGCTTCGCCGCGTACGGTGTCCTCCGACCAGTCGGCGCTCTGCGCGCAACCGGCTAGGCCTATCGCAACCGCCGACAGCAGAGCCGTGACCCGCTTCACGGTGCGATCGCTGCGTAGGGCTTGACCGTCGCTTCCACTTCTACATCACCGGCAATCTCGAATTCAAGAACGAATATGACTACCTGCTCGGGCTTCAATCGATCGACATCCAGGAGCATGACATGCAGCCCTCCCGGCTCGAAGACAACCGCTTCTCCCCCAGCGATCTCCACGGCCGTGACGTGCTCCATATGCATCTGCCCATTCCCGGAAAAGCTTCGGTGTACTTCGGCCGTGGCAACTTCGGTGCGGGCTCCGATGAGGTGATCGGACTGATTCCGAGTGTTCTCGATCTCGAAGTAGAGGGCAGTGTTGGCACCTGCCGGCTCTGCGATCACCGCATTGCGGACCTGGATTCCGGCCGATGATGTACATGCGACCACCATTGCGGCGACGACGAGTCCCAAAGCGATTCGCCTCACGACTCCAACCGCTCCAGCAATATCGGCAGGTCATGGATCCAATCGCTTTGCCTCGTTCCGAACGGGTAGACGCTGTAGCCGAAGCCATCCGGGGTATAGACCAGCACCTGCCCGGCATGGCCCATCGTGTACTTCTCCCCATCGCCCTCCTTCACCGCCGGAGGAACTCCCGCAGCCCTCTGCGCGGCTTCGAGTTCTTCCGGAGAGCCGGTCAGCCCCACGAAGTCGGAACTGAAAGCATCGAGGAACGCGCGGATCGCTTCCGGAGTATCTCGCTCCGGATCGACGGTCACGAATACAACCGTCGAGTTTCGACGTACGTCCGGGAGTTGATCGAACACCTCTGCCAACTGGGCGAGATGCACAGGGCAGATGTCCGGGCAGTTCGAATAGCCGAAATAGAGGAAGGTCAACCGGCCATCGGTCTCGAGAGAGAAATCGTAGAGGCGGCCGCTGGTATCGGTGAGGCTGAAGGCTGCTTTGGGGGTCGGCGTCTGTAGGACTACACCCTCCAGTTGTCCCACCGCCGGAATGACGGCGCCTTCGCAGGCGCCAAGAACCGTCCCCAGCACGAGGGCAAAGATGACAAGAGAGCGAGGGAAGGAACTCATTAGGGAACGGACTCCGCGTCCTGAGGTCGGCACGCTACCAGGTAGGCGTAATCCCCAGACCGTTCAGGAGAAAGTGGGGACACGGCGGACACGAGAACTCGAACCTTCACCACGGGAATGTTCCTCGCGATACGGGTGTTGGTTACGATCGACACGTGCACTAGGATACCCCTGGGGGTATCGGACGAACGGTCCCCTGCTATCGACAATGGAGAACCAATGGCAACTGTTGAGCTGACCAAAGAGAACTTTGAGGAAACGATCCTCAATAACGACGTCGTGTTTGTCGACTTCTGGGCCGAATGGTGTGGTCCGTGTCGGATGTTCGCACCCACGTTCGAGGCCGCTTCCGAGAAACATGAGAATATCGTGTTCGGCAAGGTCGATACCGAAGCTCAGCAGGAACTTGCAGGCTACTTCCAGATCCGATCCATTCCTACGCTCATGGTCTTCCGCGAGAAGGTCGTCCTCTTCTCACAGCCGGGCGCACTGCCGGCACCCGCCTTCGATGACCTGATCACCCAGGTGACTTCTGTGGACATGGAAGAGGTACACCGATCCATCGCCGAACAGTCCGCGGAGGTGGATGCCGAGGCGACGGCCTAGCCTCTCCCATCGCTCACACACATCGGCCCCGTCGTTGGACGGGGCCGATCTATTTCCAGGCAGTCGACATGGAGTCGTCGGCTCGGGCAGGTACCAAGGGGGTCTGTCGGGAGGCGGCTGCTCCTGCCTAGGAGGCGGCTGCTCCTGCCTAGGAGGCGGCTGCTCCTGCTTAGGAGGCGGCTGCTCCTGCGAGACTCTGTGGGATCTTCGGCTCTGGTCGGTTGATGATGGCCCGTACGCCACCATCCTCGATTACTCGGATGCTGATGTGGTTGCATTCAGTGCACACGGCCCGCTGGAGCCCGGCTCCGACACCGTGCACCCGGTAGAGGTGCTCATGCTGATTTCTGTGCTTCTTCATGTCTGCTGCCCCTTGTGGTTGTGCCTTCTCCAGGTTTCGGCACGGAAGGCCGTAAACCCGAGCATCATCCTTGCTACACCCCGCCTGTCTAGTCACCTGCCGCGCCCGAAATACGACCCGTCCCGGATCTCGCCGCCCGTTCAGCCGGTAGGCTGAGGTCATGGATCTCTACGCACGCGTCAATATCCTCGACGGCCGAGCCGTTCGCCTTCCTCATGGAGATGTGCATGAGGCGATTGCCCTCGATGCCGATCCACTCGCCCGCGCCGTCGGCTGGGTGGAAAAGGGTGCGGCCCGCATCCATGTCGTTGATCTCAACGCAGCCGCGTACGGCGACTATCGCAACCGGCCGCTCATCCACCGAATAATCGAAGCGCTCGACATCCCGGTGCAGGTCGCCGGTGGTGTGCGTTCTCCGCAGGAGGCGTCCCAGCTGATCGATGCCGGCGCCTGGCGGGTGGTCATGGGTACCGCCGCCATTGAAGAGCAGGTAATGGCCTGGGATCTGTTCCGCAGCTACCCGGGCAAAGTCGCGGTCAGCCTCGACGTCCTACCTGATGAGGAACTCGTCGTGAGGGGCTGGACGGCACACTCAGGGAGGTTTCTCGAGGAAGTCTTGATCGAGCTATCTTCGGCCGGCGCGGCCGCCTTCCTCGTCTCCGAAGCTGGACGGGATGCTCTCGAAGAACCACCGAACTTCGGCATTCTCAGGCGAGCACTTGCCATCGTTGATGAGCCGATCATCGCGGCCGGCGGCGGCCGGGATCTTCACGACCTCGAGGCCCTCTATGAGCTCGAGATGGACGGCAAGCGCCTGGGTGGAGTTGTGGTCGGCCGGGAAGTCACAGCCGGCCGGTTCACGATGGAGCAAGCGGCGGAGATCCTGCACGACGCCTGAGCCCGGCGCGCCGTCGGGCGGTTGAGCGAATCAAGGCGGCATATCCAATCGTACTGACGAGCGCGAATGAGAACCATTGGACCGCGTACGACAGATGGGACCCCTCACTCACTTCAGGGATTCCCGCAGGAATCGGTTGCGATGTGCCGGGCGGAGAGAGGCTGGTGAGTTCGACGTAGAACGTGGCCAGATCTCCACCGATCTGCCCGTCCAACCGTTCCAGGTCAACCCTGGCCACGATGTCCAGCTTCCCGACGGCGCCGGCCGTGGTGGCAAGGTTCGATCCGGTCAGGGGGTAGCGAACGATTCCCTCAACGGTCACGACGTCGGCCGGTGGCAGAGCCTGGGCGACCGGCGGGGCATCGAACTCGAGTGGTACCCATCCTCGGTTGACGACGACGGCTGCGATCTCGTCCACATAGAGCGGTGTCAGCACGTCGAACCCCGGTTGTCCCTGGTTGACCTGACTGCGCAGGAGGACCTCTTCGTCGGGCGCGAACGCTCCCGCGATGAGCAACCTCGAGTACTCGGGCGGCCGTCCAGAGGAAGTCTTCGACCATTCGACCGGTGATGCCGCAAGATGAGCGGCGATCACTGCATTCTCGGCTCTGCGTTGGTCGAGACGTTCCAACTGCCATCTGCCGAGAAGCAGGAACGCCACGATGATGGCGAGGACTACCACGTGCAGCATGAGCCAGGACGGCCGCCGCAGGAATGCATACATGTCGCTATGACCCGCCAAAGGCGACACCGCCCGTCCGACGATGATCCGCGGCGGCAACGAGATCCTGGCCGGGTTCGAAGAGCGCGGCGCCGACACCGCCGAAGAACATGTCGGTCGTATCGAAGGGTCGGCTGATCAGACCCAGTCGGGCAACATCGAGGCCGGGCTCGTAGGCTATCCGGCCACCGTCGTCGGTGTACTCGACGTGGAGTCTGGGATGTTGCACGGCCGCTTCCAGGTCCATCCCCAGGTGGATCAGGTTGAGAAGCGTGGACAGGATGGCGGTGGTGATCCTATCGGCACCGGGAGAGCCGATCGCGAGGACCGCGCCGTCCCCACGGCGGGCCACGGTGGGAGCCATATTCGACACGAGCCGATCCCCGGGGGCAAGGGCATGAAACCCGAGCCGGTTCAACTCCAACTCACCGAGTGAGTTGTTCATCCAGATCCCTGTGCCCGGTGGCATCACGCCCGATCCGTATCCTGCCGACATCGTCACTGAACAGGCGCTCCCGCCTGCGTCGACTGCAGAAGTATGAACGGTCGAAGGTGATGTCAACAACCGGCGCCAGTCCCCCGTATGGGAGAGATCGAGCAGACGCTGGATGGCTGGTAGGCGATCAACGGAGGCGTCGAGGAACTCTCGCCGGTACCCGAGCACAGCTTGCTGGGTGCGGACGAGATGGTGCATGCCTTCGAGGTTCCATCCGGGAAACCCTGATCCCTCGAGCAAAAAGAGCATCGCAGCCAGCGAGGCGCCGCCGATGGCGGGAGCCGGGTTCGTCGCGACTTCCCAGTCGTCGAGTTCCGATTGCAGGGCCGGGCGCTCGATAGCCCGGTAGGCCGCCAGGTCCCCCCTGGTCAGGATTCCGCCGTGCTCAACGATATCGTCGCTTATGAGTCTGGCGATGTCACCCTCGTAGAAGGCCGAGACGCCATCTTCTGCGATTGAGTCCAGGCTGTCGGCGAGTTCGGGAATCAGGATCAAATCGCCGTCTCCGAGGAGCTCCCCGCGGCGGAATAGCGCGGCACGACTGCCCGGATCCCATCCGAATACGGAGTCACCGGAGAACTCCAGGTATAGGCGTGAAGCCTGCGAGAGCGGGAATCCTCTCCGCACCACCTCGATGACCGGACCAAGGATCTCCCGCCAAGGGAGCACCCCGAAGCGTTGCGAGGCCATCGCAAATGCCGCCAGCGCGCCGGGCGTCGCAACCGAACCATGTCCGACCGTCGTCGTCACACCCCCGCCGTACTCCATCGTCACATCAAACCCGCCACCACCGAGCCGGTCGGGGGGCAGCCGACGGCCGGGCATTTCCATGTAGCCATCAAACGTCACCGGATCGGACTCCCGGGACCACACGGTCACAAATCCGCCACCACCCAGGGCACACACACCCGGCTCTGTGATCATGGCAACCAGGGTGGAGGCGATGGCTGCGTCGACCGCATTTCCGCCGGCTTCGGCGACCAGGCCGCCGATGTCGGCGGCCAATTGCGATGCGGCGGCGACGACAATTCGAGACATCGTGGCGGCAGAGTAGCCGGTCGTAGTGGCACCGCCGATCGCCAGTCAAGTCCTCTCATTTTTCGATCGGATCCGGAAGCAAGCTTTCGGGGTCTCGAAAGGTCACGTTCCCGGCGACGATCTCGATCCGGCTCCGCCGACCGGCGTCTCCGTCCCAGAAGCGTCGTTGGGCGCTACCCGCCAGCCAGAGTCGATGACCGGGCTGTGGATCCTGCGCCACTATCTCATCTTCCGGATCCCAGACGGTCACCGGCAGCACATCGACACGCCGGCGCGGTTCATCGCTCTTTACCGTAACCAGATATCGAACTAGCCGAACTCCAGATTCGAATACCCGGAGCTCCGGGGGTGCGGCCAGACGTCCCCCGAGTACGACGAGGTTGAGATCCATGGTTGTGCCTTTCCGGGGAACGCGGGGAGACACTTCGCACCGTATGAGGTGCGCGTGACAGAATTGGTCCGGGTAGGGTCGCGGGATGATCGAATACTCCATCGAACGGCTCACCGACGACCTCTACGCGATCGACGCATGGATGGAAGAGCATCCACAACGCCTTGCTTGTTATCTCTTCGACACCCCTGAGCGTGTTCTCGTCGAGGTCGGCCCATCGGCCACTCTTCACCACTTGACGGCGGCACTCGACGAGTTGGGTATCGATGACCTTGCCACGATCGTGGTGACGCACATTCACATCGACCATGCAGGCGGGGCGGGTCAGATCGCCCGGGCCTACCCAAACGCTCGAATCGGTGTTCACTCGAGAGGTGCTCGCCATCTCGCTACGCCGGACCGTCTTTGGTCTTCAGCAGTCCAGGTCTTTGGTGAGGAGTGGCTGAGCAGAAATTGGGGACCGATGGTTCCGATAGACGAGGATCGCCTGCTGATACTCGACGATGGAGACCGGGTACCGCTCGGCGGGGGCCGTTTCCTCGACGCGCTGTATACCCCCGGTCACGCAAAGCACCACATCACCTACTACGAGGAAACCTCTGGAGGGATGTTCGTAGGGGACTCGCTCGGGCTGTGCTATCCACATGGGCACGCGGTGCAACCGGTCACTCCCCCACCCGACTTCGATCCCGTGGTGGCGACCGAACAGATGCACCGTATGCGAGCGATCGAACCGGCCTTCCTCGGTTTTGCCCACTTCGGTCCCACCTACGAGGTCGGAAAGGCGCTCGACGAGTCGGAAGCAAAGCTCTGGGAGTGGGTCCGATTCGTGGAAGGAATCGGCGATCACGACGATGAGCAAGCCACGAAGCTGCTGCGCGAGTGGACGTTGAACGGTTACCGATCTGAGGGATACTCGGAAGAAGAGATCAGAACCTACGATCGAGCGACGTTCTGGCCCATGCAAGCGGTTGGGATTCGGAAGTGGCTCGCCGGTCGATCGGGCTGAACACTCCCTACCTCTGTTCAGATCGGCATCAACACGTTCAGCGCATTCGAGAGGCGTTGCTCAACGATTCGCCCAACCGACAAAGGCGGTGTCGGCACGATGCTCGAGCGGTCGTTGCGAGCGCCGTATACGTAGACAGGCATACCGAGTTCGAGCTCGGCCGCCAGATAGTCCATGTCCCACATCTCGACCCGGATGCAGCCGTGCGACGCCGGGTACGGGGGTACGCTCCCCGAACCGTGAATCGCGTACCCACCCGAGAAGTAGAAGGGACGGTAGAGCCCCCCGAGGTAGGAGATTCTCCAACCGTCGACTTTCTTGTAGAACGCGTAGGCGCCTTCCGGAGTGACGGCCCGGACGGTGCTGCCGGACGAATGGGTATAAGTCTTCCCGTTGGCAGATGAGATCGGGAGCACGAGTGACACGCTGTCGTCTTCGATGAGGTAGAGAACCTGTCGGTCCAGATCGACCTCAACCCGGGTGCTCTCGGGAGCGTCACCGGGCATGGTCAACGGATCGTCGAGCAAATTCCAATCATCCTGACGAAACACACCGTCGCGCTCGAGATCGTGGACCTTCTGGAACGCGTAGACCGCGGCCAGGGTCTCGCGCCCGAACTCGCCATCGGGATCACCGGCCCGGAAACCAGACTCATTGAGCTTCATCTGAAGCTCGGCAACCCAGGGTCCGTGATCACCAGGGTTGATCAGGCCCGGCAACGGCCATGGACCATCGGCTGTGTACTCACCGTGTATCTCCGGCATGGCGTGCGCAGGTCCGATGATGGCGATCAAAATCGCCGGCACCAGAAGAAGCATCCACGTGAAACGCATTACAGGATTGTATCGGAGGCAGGAATCGGTCGGTTAAGCGGCGCTTCGGAATTGAGCGGGGTGTAGGGGTTCCCGGTTGATTAGGAGGGCTCTGCCAATCTGATGGTTACTACGCCTTCAGACTGGAGAGCCCCTTGGAAACGAACCCTATCCGTGTGTGCGAGCTGCTGGTGGGACTGCCCGACGTGACCGTGTTGGGTGTCGACGATCTGGCTGGTGGGCCGATCCGGGTTTATGTCGAATCCCGGATGTCACGGCCGTCGTGTGTGGAGTGTGGGACGGTGGCGGTGGTGAAGGACCGGGCAACGGTGGAACTGGTTGATCTGCCTGCTTTCGGCCGTCAGTCCCGGCTGGCGTGGCGCAAACACCGTTTCAGGTGTCCTGATCCGACATGTCGGGTCGGGTCGTGGACTGGGGAGGATCATCGTATCGCTGCACCCCGGCTGGCGATGACCGACCGGGCGGGACGGTGGGTCACCGTCCAGGTGGGCAGGTTGGGCCGCACCGTGGCCGAGGTGGCCCGCGAGTTGGGTTGTGACTGGCATACCGTCAACGACACGGTGATCGCCTACGGCGAGGCTTTGGTCGATGACGACCCGGAACGGATCGGTGAAGTGACCGCCTTGGGTCTCGACGAGACCCTCTTCAGCCGTAAGGGCCGGTGGCGGACCAAGAAGTGGGCCACATCGGTTGTTGATGTCGCCGCTCCAGGCGGTGCCCGGCTGTTAGACGTGGTCGAAGGCCGCAATGCCGCCGCAGCTTCAGAATGGCTGGAGAACCGACCCGAGGAATGGTGTGCGGCGATCCGCTATGGGGTGTTGGACCTTTCCGGCCCCTACCGCAAAACCTTCGAAGACAGTCTGGATCATGTAACCCAGATCGCCGACCCGTTCCACCTGATCCGCCTGGCGAACTCGAAGCTGGATGAGTGCCGGCGGAGGGTGCAGAACGGAACTTGTCAAGCTTTTTGAGACAGACGGTTCATTGTTTCATTGGGTCGGCGTGTCCTCCTCTGGTTTGTTGATC